>DASVHB010000739.1:0-7870 GCA_036379195.1 Pirellulales bacterium | reverse complement strand
ACTGCTGAGTTGGATGTTGGGTCACGCCGGTTTCTACGGCGTCGTGGCCGAGCTGGGCGGCAGGGTGGTCGGCAGCAATTTCCTCGACGAACGCAACTGCATCGCCGGTGTCGGGCCGATTACCGTCGATCCTAGCGTGCAGAACAAAGCGATCGGGCGACAGTTGATGGAGGACGTCCATCATCGCGCCGCGCAGCAGAATTTCCCTGGTGTGAGACTGGTCCAGGCCGGCTATCACGTGCGCTCGCTCTCGCTGTATGCCAAGCTCGGATATGACGTCCGCGAACCACTCGCCTGCCTCCAAGGGCCGGCCATCAACGACGCGATGGCCGGATACGGCGTCCGACCGGCCGCCGCAGGCGACCTCGACGCCTGCAACCGCATCTGCCGGCAAGTCCACGGCCACGATCGCGGTGGAGAACTGCTCGACGCGATCGGGCAAGGTGTGGCCACCGTTGTCGAGCACGACGGGCGTATTACCGGCTACGCCACAACCATCGGTTTCTTTGGACACGCCGTCGGCGAGAGCAACCGTGAGCTCCAAGCCCTCATTGGCGCGGCCCCGACATTTGCCGGCGCCGGCTTCCTCTTGCCGACGCGTAATACCGAGTTATTCCGCTGGTGCTTGCAGCGCGGTCTGCGCGTCACGCAGCCGATGACGCTCATGAGCTTCGGCCTGTACAACGAGCCCGCCGGAGCGTTTTTGCCATCGGTCGCCTACTGAGAGGCGTGGCCGCTGGTGCCTGAGAGAGTCTGAGTGCCTTGATTTGCCTCTGTTTTACGGCAGATAAAGCCTGCCGGTGCCGCGAAGCAGGTCGATGTCGATCAAGGCGGCGAGCAAACTCTCAGCGACTTGCTGTACATAGTCTCGGCTGTGTCGAAGCCGCTCAGGATCGGCAATCGTCAACACCGGCAGCGATTCGGGGGTGTTCCTCGATCGGATCATAGATTGTAACGAATCAGGATCGTCTTCATTTCGGTTACTCCCTTCAACATGCTGGCCGTTCGCCTTGTCCTGTTGAATTGCGGCTAATCGCGCACGAACCTGCTCGCGTCCTCGACGCAATATTTCCTCGACTTCCGGCGGATTCTTGCGGTTCGCATTGCGCGCGCGGATCCGGCGATCCACCTCAAGTACCTCTTCACGATGCTCGTTGAAATAGTGCTCGACTACCTGAATCTCACCCACCGACAAGGACGGCATAACTTCGCGAATTTCGTCGTAGCTGTAATTCAACTGGAGATAAGGAACAACGTCCTGGACGGTGATGCGGCTGGTGGAAAGCTGGGGTCCGCGTCCGCGATTGACGATGGTGATTTCACGCTGCATCGCTAGGTCGCTCCAGAGAGCTTTAAAGACTACCTGATTCTAGGCATGACGGCGAGCCAGCGGCAAGGCGGTCGTCTCGGCCCGAAATCAACGAACCGGGCTTACGGTTGCGTGAAAAAGCGAGCGGAACCGGACCAGCTCCCGGCCGACCGACCCCCGCCCGGCCGATGGGCGTTGGTTGTTCTTCTCGAGCACCCGGGCAATGGGGGCCGGCGGGTACGACCTTTACGTCGGCGATAGCCGGACCGGAGCCGTTCACAGCTTAGACGTCGAAGGTTGAATACCAGCGCCGAGGAGCTAGGGGCGTGCTACCGGCAGAATGAAGGAAAATGAAGATGAGCAGGATTTGAAATGCTCACAGATTCTCTAAAGCCCATCATCGGTTCGGGCCGTTAAGACCAATAGGTCAAGCTGTCGGCTTACAACCGGCATGGTTTTCCCGACCGCACGTTTCGGCCCTGCGAGCGATTGGCTCTTAACATGAACGTCGGAAGCATCAATAGCTCGGCAACGCTGTATCAATTGTCATTTTCGATCAGCAACAATACGCGCACGGCACCGACGAACGCCGCGGCAACCGATTCAAGCAGCGGCTCGCCGGCAAATGGTAGTGGAACCTTCGAGCTCGATATCCTGGAAATCAGTTCGTCGGATTCGAACGGCGATCCGACTACCCCGAGCGCGTCGAACAGCGGCACCGATTCGGCGGCAACGAGCGGTCCGTCATCGAGTTCGAGTAGCTCGTCGCTCGGTAGCGATTTCCAAACCTTGTTCAACGATGTGCAGACGCTCTTTAGCGACTTGCAACAACAAGTGGCGGGGCAAGGAGCCGATGGCAGTCAGGGGGGGCCACCTGGCGCTCCACCAAGTTCTGCTCCAGCCGCCGGCCCGCAGATCGGCACCTCCGCCGGTGACGGCGGCTCTGGGACGCCGTCAGCCACCGCAGCCGACCATTCGGCGGCGTCGACCATTGGCTCAAGCTTCAGCACGGACCTGCAAAACATCCTCGCCGACCTGGGGACGATTTTCGGCGATTTGGGCTTTGGCGCGCAAACCAGTCCCGCGTCGTCGTCGGCTCCTTCCACTTCGACGAACGACTCGGCATCGGCGGCGAGTTCGGCCAGTTCCAAGGGCGTTGGCTCATTACTCGACGCTTCGGCATAGGCATGATGCCGTGGCGTTAGTCATTCAAGCCCTGTGAAGGCAGGGCTTTCGTCTAACTTCGCCTGAAATTCTTCAGGCATTTCCAGATCGGCGGTCTTTCTGAGCTTCACTTTCAAGCCGGCTTTTTCCACCTCGGCGGCTTCGTGACTGTAGGCGCTTAAGACGCGTTCCAGCTTGACGATTTCCCGGACGTTCGTGAACCGCATCTGCCAGCTCGATTGCGTATTCTCGCCCGGTTTGACCAGGATGCCCTTCGTGTCCTTGAGTCGACATCAGAAAACGTCGGCCGTTCTTGCCACCGCCGCCGCGAGAATGCGCGAAAGCAGCTCACGATGCTCAATGCCCACGCCGCGGGCGAGAAAGACCAGGTCGCCCGATTGAGGCGAGAGACCGGGCAGCGGATTGACCTCCAGAAAATAGGGCACGCCGTCGCGCAGCCGAAAGTCGAACCGCGCCACGTCGCGGCAACCCAGCGCCCGCCAGGCCGCTAAAGCCGCCTGATGTACCGCCGCCTCGTCGCCCGGCGAGATCTTGGCCGGGCTTTCGTAAATCAGCGATTGCTCCCAGTCGCGTTTGACCTCGATGCCGTAGATGAACGGGCCGCCGGGCTGTTTGGGCAGAATGCGCATCACGCCCAGCACTCGCGGCGGATTGCCCACCAGGCCGACCGTCAGCTCTTCGCCATCGATAAATTCTTCGACCAACAGCGGCTGATCGTAGAGCGCCCAGAGCTTGCCCACGATGTCGGCAAGCTGCTGGCGGTCGTGCGCCAGGCCGCTACGCAAAACGCCTTTGCTCGAGCCTTCGTAAGCGGGCTTGACAAACAGCGGCCACGCCAGCTTGCTGAGCTGCCCATCGATCGCCGCCAGTTCGCCTTCTTCGACCAGCGCCCAGCCGGGCGTGGGCACGCCCGCTTGGTGTACCAGCCGCTTGGCGCACTCCTTGTCGAGCGTCACCGAAAGCGTGAGCGGATCGGAGCCGGTGTAGGGAATGCCCAGCATTTCGAGCACGGCGGGCACACGGGCCTCGCGCGTGCGGCTGGCGCCCGTGCCCTCGGCGATGTTCAGCACCAGGTCGGGTCGCGGTCCATCGAGCAGCCGGCGCAGCAGCGGCTCGCCATCGCCCAGCAGCTCGACCTCGTGCCCGAGCGAACGCACCGTCTCGGCCAGCGCGGCGACCGTTTCGGGCGAGTCGAATTCTTCTTCGAGATCATCGGCCGGGGCATGGCTGTGCTCGGCCGATGTTTTTCCGGCACCGGATTTCAGGTTGAAGGTCAGACCAATTCGCATTTTTGGGTAGTCGCATCCGTAAGGCGACCTTCGTAGCCCGGGGAACCATTTGAAGCCGCATGGACGACCTAGTCCGGATTATTCATCAGCCCCGTAGGATGCCTCCCACGGTGGTCATACACTAAGCGCGAAGCGCAAGCGAGGCAAATTCATTGACGGGCCTCGCTTGCGCTTCGGGTTAGTGTGGGCTGATGAATAATCCGGGCTAGGAAGGTCATCTTAACGTCTGCTTTGGTCCGCGGCCACCTCGCGTTGCCGGCTCTCGGACAAACAAAACACCCGATAGTCGTCGCCCTGGCGTACGATGGGCAGCGCGGCCAGTTCGCGGGCGCACGGACTGCCGGCGAACGATCGTAAGTCGCAAACCACCAGCCAGCGAGCGCCCTGCCGCCGGCATTGCTCAAGCTTCGGCAGCACGCGGGGGTCGTTGCTCGACAAGGCCCAGCCGGGGTGATCGCAGTAATACAGCAAATCAGACGACGCCCCGTGCATGGTCGCCACGGGTTCGTGCGCCGCCGCCAGCGATTGTGCGGCCGCCCCGGCGGTCGTCACGGCCCGGTCTTCAACCGGCGTCGTGAACGCGGGACCCATCGCCAGCCGCATCGAAACCGCCAGCCACGCCAGCAGGCAACAAGCCGGTACAGCCCGCGGCGGTTGTAGACGGCGCCTGACGCATTCCCAGCCGACGCCCGTGAGCACCGCCAGCGGGGGCACGACAATCAGCGTGTAGTATTGCAACTCGTGGAACTTCGCCGGCAAAGCGGCGACCAGCACCAACATCGCCGCCAACCACGCTCGGTGGCGGCGTCCCGCGTGGCTCATTAGCCCGATTACGGCGAGCGGCACGGCGAATGGCGCCACACCGAACACCGCCAGATTAAAAATCAGCCGCAGGTAAAAGCCGCCGCTGGTTAACAATGGCGGAGGCCAGGCGTGCACGCTGGTGCTGCGGTAAAGCGAATCGAATACGTGGACCGATTGGGGGTGGTCTGGACGGGCTGTGTGCATGGCTGCCAGGCACCAGGCCACCGCCGGCAACGAGGCCAACATCATCACACCGACCGTCAGCGCCATCCGATGCAAACGCGGGCAGTGCGTCATCCTACACCAACCCGAAGCGCAAGCGAGGAGAGACAACGAATCACACCAACCCGAAGCGTAAGCGAGGAGAGATAACGAATCACACCAACCCGAAGCGTGAGCGAGGAAAGACAACGAGTATGCCTCGCTTACGCTTCGGGTAGGTGGATGACCATCGCGGCTCAACTGCGAATTATTGTCGCCAGTCGGCCGCCATCGCCAGGCCATCGCCGCCAACGGCAACAACAACACCAGCATGTAGATTTTGGTCAGCGTCAGCAGAGCAAAGCTCGCCGCCGCCACGAGCAGCCACGCGCTGCGCTTGTTCGCCAGGAATAGCTCCAGCGCCAGCAGCGTCAGCAGGGTCAGGCACACGACCGATGCTTCGAGCATGAAGCTCTGCCCGAAAATGATCGCGACGGGCGACCATGCCAAGGTCAATGCCGCCGCGTAGGCGGCAGAGCGATTGTGCCAGCGGCTGACCAGCAGGAAGATCAGCACGACGCTGGCCATCGAAAAGGCGATCGAGATTGCCCGGCCCCAGACATCGAGCGAACCGCCGCAAAGTGCCCAGCCGGCCCCGGCCACGTAGGCGGCCACCGGCACCTCGAGCAAATGCCAACCGCGATCGCCGCCCGCCATGCAGTCGGTTGTGGGCCGCCAGATGGGGGCGCGGCCCAAGGCCCAGTTTCGGGCAATCATGGCGTAGGTGGCGCTTTTGGTGGCAAAGTTGCCAACCAACGGGCGAGAGACGCCAGGCAAGCGCAGGGCCACGCACAGCAGCGCCATGCCCAAAATGCCCGTCCAGGCCGGGCACCGACGGGTAGGCAAGGCTGGGTGGGAAAGCTGCGCGGGGTGGCGCCAGGCGCTGGCGGCGGCTGCTTGCGACATAGGGCGCAGCGTCTTGGTAAATCTTGGAAAAAGATAGCGGTTGTGCAACATGTTCGGACGAATATATCGCTGTGGTCTGTTTCCACCCAGAGAGAATGAGGAGCTCGCCGATGGGCCAACGGTTGCTGCTGCTGGGATTGGGCATCTTGGCTTTTTCGCTCGGTTGCCGTAACACGTGCCAGAGCCACCTGGACTACACCGGTCCCCTGCCCGCCGAGCCGAGCGACTTTTTGTACCGCCGCAACTCGATTCTGGGCGGCGATCCGAGCAAGCCACCGTTGACGACCGGCCCGATCGAACCGGCGCCCGAGGAAGACGTGCCGCCGGGCTTGGTGGGCGAAGACCTGGGAGAAGAAGCGCCCGCCGATCCCGGCCCGACCCCCGGCATCGACGATCTCGATCTAGGGGCACCCGGCGAGGGCGAAGAAACCATGCCGGATGCGATGCCGCCAGCAGACGCTGACGACGATCAGGCGAGCGACGTCATGCCTGACGAACCCGCCGAGGCTGAGCCGCAAGCGCAGCTCGAGTGGCACGCTCCCCGGCCACGGTAGCGCTGGATTTATCTGCTAGAAGCCCGACGCGTAAGGCGTCGGGCTAACCGAGCCGCGTGGTTCTATGGGCGTGGCTGGTGGCTGGGGCAGAGGCTTTGCCGATGCCCCGGAAGAGCATCAGCCGGGGCATCGCTTAGGCTCTGCCCCAGCCACCAGGGCATTGCTACAAGCCGGCCCGTCCCGAAGAGGCGGCCAGCACTATTGATCGGCGCGGATTCGCGCCAGCGCTTCGCGCATCTGCGACACACGCTCGGGCTGCTGCGATGCCAAGTTGCGGGTCTCGCCCAGATCGTCCGCCAGGTTGTAAAGCTCGCCCGGCCTCTCCGCAGGCTTAGCTTGCTGGCCCGCTTTCTGCGCGGCGGGCGGAACGTATTTCCACGGCCCTCGGCGAAGCGCCAACCGTCCACCGGCTTGCTCCACCAGCAGCTCGCGCCCTTGTCGAGAATCGCCCAACAGCGCGGGCAACAGGTTCTCGCTGTCGGGGCCGGCATCGTCGGGCAGCTTTTGGCCAGACAGGGCCGCCAGCGACGCCAAAAAGTCTACCTGGCACACCAACGCCTCGGAGGTGCCCGGCTCGATGCGCCCCGGCCACCGCGCCAGCCAAGGCACGCGCGTGCCTCCCTCATACGGGCTGTACTTGGTGCCGCGCAAGGGGCCCGCCGGTTGATGCCCCGCCAAGTCTTCGGCGGCGCCATCGGCGTAGCCATCGTCGACCACGGGCCCGTTGTCGCTGGTGAAGATCACCAGCGTGTTGCCGGCCAGATCGAGCTCGTCGAGCTTGGCCAGCACCTGCCCGACACACCAATCGAGTTCTTGAATCACATCGCCGCGCACGCCGCAACCGCTGGCGCCGCGAAACCGCGCGTGGGGCACGCGCGGCACGTGGGCGTCGTGCGTGGCAAAATAAAGGAAGAACGGTCCGTCGCGATGCTCGTCAATAAACTGCGTCGCCTGGCGGGTGATCACGTCGGCCATGTCTTCATCGACCCACCGCGCCTGCCGCCCGCCGCGCATCCAGCCGATGCGGCTGATGCCGTTGACAATGGTGTTGTCGTGGCCGTGGCTGAGCTTCATCTTGAGCAGCTCCGGCTGGTCGCGCCCGGTCGGTTCATCGCCGATGGGCGCCTGGTAATTGACTTCAATCGGGTCGTCGGCTTTCAGACCCGCGACGCGATGGTCTTTCACATAGACGCACGGCACGCGGTCGCCGGTGGCGGGAATGATGAACGACGAATCGAAGCCGAGCTCAAGCGGGCCGGGCCGGATCTCGGCGTTCCAGTCGATCGGCCCGCTGCCCAGGCCCAAATGCCACTTGCCGACCACGCCGGTGGCATAGCCGGCTTGCTTGAGCATGCGCGGCAGCGTCATGCGGCTGGGCTCGATGATCAGGTTGGCGTCGCCCGGCAATACTCCGGTGCCTTTTTGGCGCCAGGCATATTGCCCGGTGAGCAGGGCGTAGCGCGAGGGCGTACAAGTAGCCGCGGGCGAGTGGCCGTCGGTAAATCGTAGTCCCGCGGCCGCCAGCCGATCGAGATGCGGCGTCTGGATTTTTGTGGCGCCGT
>DASVHB010000738.1:0-10219 GCA_036379195.1 Pirellulales bacterium | reverse complement strand
GGGCATTATCTCGCGATCCTCCAATCAAAAGCGCGCCAGGCACTGCGTGCCGACCACGATTCTTAGGAAAAGATGAATCGGTCGCTCGAGAAGCCGGTTTGGTCGCGCGCGAAGAGCTGTTGCGAATACTAACCTCGATTATCGCGTGGCGCTGCGCCGTATGCTGATGGCGGAAGGCATGTTTCCGCCCTAGAAACCGGCCGCCCGGTTGACCACCCCGCGGCGGGGGCTTAAAGTACAAGCTGAGTTGCTTTTTGCCCCAAGTCGCCCCGCGACGTTCTGCTCGCCGGGGCGGAAGCCCGACGAGAAGAGATGCTGGCTAAGCGCGTGATTCCCTGCCTCGACGTCGATCGAGGACGGGTGGTCAAAGGTACGAATTTCGTCCAGCTTCGCGATGCCGGCGATCCGGTCGAAGTGGCCGCCCGCTACGAGCGTGAAGGCGCCGACGAGTTGGTGTTTCTCGACATCACCGCCAGCCACGAAGGCCGCGACATCATGCTCGACGTGGTGCGGCGGACCGCCGAAGTGGTGTTCATGCCGCTATGCGTCGGGGGCGGCATTCGCACGCTCGATGACATTCGCGAGCTGCTCAAGGCCGGTTGCGACAAGGTGTCGATCAATTCGGCGGCCCCTAAGAATCCGGATTTTGTGCGCGAAGCCGCCTGCCGCTTTGGCAGCCAGTGCATTGTGGTCAATATCGATCCCAAGCGGGTCCGCAAAGAGGGCCGCGAAGTTTGGGAAGTCCACATCCACGGCGGCCGCATGGGCACCGGGCTGGAGGCCGTGGCCTGGGCCCGCGAGGTCGAGCGGCTGGGCGCCGGAGAGATCGTGCTCACCTCGATGGATGCCGACGGAACCAAACAAGGGTATGATCTAGAAATTACTGCCGCGGTCAGCCAGGCGGTGAGCATTCCGGTGGTGGCCAGCGGCGGGGCCGGCAAGCCCGAACACCTGGCCGACGCCATCCTGGTGGGGCGGGCCGACGCGGCGCTGGCGGCCAGCATCTTTCACTTCGGCGAATTTACGATTCAGCAGACGAAACAGTTGATGGCCGCCCGCGGAATTCCCGTGCGAGTGGCCGCCTAGATCGCGAGGAACATTATGGCAACCGCCATCGAGCACGACGCCCTAGCCGAAAAATTTGTCAAAAAACGCGAAGAGCTGGAGATCGACAAGCTTTTCCGGGCCTTGGTCAAGCTGAAAGGCAGCGACCTGCACCTGAAGGCGGGCCGCCCGCCCATCATTCGCGTCAACGGCACGCTGCGCCCGCTCGACCGCGAGCCGATCGAAGACGAAGAAATGGTGCGGCTGATCTTCGCCATGTTCACCGAACGCAATCGCAAAATCTTCGAAGAGACCGGCGGGGCCGACTTCGCCCACACCACCGACGTCGATGGCGTGCTGTGGCGGTTCCGCGTGAATGTGTTGCAGCAGCTCGGGCACGTGGGGCTGGTGGCCCGCCGCGTCAACCAATTCATTCCGCCCTTCGAGGGGCTGAATCTGCCGCCCGTCATGGAGTCGCTCTGTAAATGGGACCAAGGCATGGTGCTGCTGGCCGGCGTCACCGGGTCGGGCAAGAGCACCACCATCGCCTCGATGCTCAACTGGATCAACCACAATTATCGCAAGCACATTCTCACGCTCGAAGATCCCATCGAGTTTGTGTTTACCGAAGAGAAATGCCTGATCAATCAGCGCGAGATCGGCATGGACGTGGTCGATTTCGGCATCGGCATGAAACACGCCGTGCGTGAAGACCCCGACGTGATGCTGGTGGGCGAAATGCGCGATGAAGAAACGTTTCTCACGGCCATCCACGCCGCCGAGACGGGGCACCTGGTGTTCGGCACCATTCACGCCTCGAGTGCGCCTTCGACCATCGGTCGTATTCTCGACCTGTTTCCGCAGACGATGCACCCGGCCCTGCGCAGCGCGATCGCCATGAACATGAAGGCCATCGTCGCCCAGAAGTTGCTGCCTTCGATCAAAGAAGGGGTGGGCCGAGTGCCCACCGTCGAGATCATGGTGTTCAATTCGATCATCCGCAAGCTGGTGTTGGAAGAGAAAGACGAAAAGCTGGCCGATGCCATTCGCATGTGCGAAAAAGAGGGCATGCAGGACTTCACGATGAGCCTGAAAAGCCTGGTCGACAAGGACCTGATCGACCGTGCGACGGCGTTTGAAGTGGCGCCGAATGTCGATGCGCTGCGGATGGCGCTGAAAGGGATCGAGGTCCGAGCCCCCGGAATTCTTTGATGGTCGGCACGCTGCGTTGCTGGGTTCTCTTCGCCCTCGTGGGGTTGGCGTGCGCGCCGCTGGCCTGGGCTCAGCCGCCGGGCATGCCCGCCGGGCCGCCACCGGGAATGCCTTCAGGTCCGCCGCCGGGTATGCCTGGGGCGGCGCCCGGCGCCGCCGATCCGCTCGGCCAGCAGCTCAGCGAAATCAATCCCGACCTGGCGGGGTTGGTGACGCTGAGCATTCTGTATTTGCTGTATATCCTGCTGCTGAATTTTTTCTATATCGGCCTTTATTTTGTCTGGGTGTCGTCCGCGGATTGGGTGAACCAAGACCGCTATTTCCGGCGCGAAAGCAAGAACTGGAATTTGGCCATGTTCTTGCCGTTTGCGATTTGTTTTCCGATCACCGCGCTGGTGCTTTGCAATCCGCTCTCGTCGTTCCTCACAGCCAGCATCAGCTTCTGGATCGGCTTTACGGTGCAAATGCTCTCCTGGCTCGTGCCTTTTGTCATCTACGTAGCTAAGCGCAACCCGCAAATGCCGCCGGAAGACAAGGTGTTCACCAAGCAGCACCTCCGGCGGTGGACGGCGGGCAAGCTGCAAAAGATCGGCATCAAGACGCGGTCCGAGGAGATGACCATCGACGACATCGGCCCGCCGGTCAAGTTGTCGGCGCGGGGCGGCGCCACCGATCGCGACAACAACGCCAATCTGCTGCTGGCGCGGCAGGCGCCGGGATTTGTGCCGGCCCGCGAGCTGCTGGCCCAGGGGCTCGACAACCGGGCCAGCGCCATCATGCTCGATTACACCCAGCAAGCCGTGGCCGTGCGGCTGCAAGTCGATGGCGTCTGGCATCCAGGCGAGAACCTGGAGCGTGAGCCGGGCGATGCGCTGCTGGCCGTACTCAAGGTATTGGCGGCGCGCAATCCCAACGAACGCCGGGCCAGGCAACAGGGAGCGTTCGGCGCCGAATACCGCGGCGCCAAGCACGAGTGCCGGCTGATGACCCAGGGCACGCAAACCGGCGAACGGGTGCTGATCCAGTTCTACGATCCGTCGGTCAAGAAGCAGCGGCCGCTCGACCTGGGCATGCGGCCCAAAATGTTTGACGACCTGAAGCCGGCCCTGGCCAGCCACGCGGGCATGGTGGTGATTTCCACGCCGCCTGGCGGCGGCCTGACCAGCTTGCTGCACGCCATCGTCAGCTCGATGGACCGCTACACGCGCGGCTTTATCGGCGTCGAGGACGCGGCCGCCAAGGAAGTCGAGATCGAAAACGTCACCATCACGACGTTCAACGGCGCGGCGGGCGAAACTCCGCTGACCGTCTTGCCCAAGCTGCTGCGAGAATATCCCGACGTCATCGTCGTACCCGACATGCGCGACGCCGAGTCGGCCGATCTGTTGTGCGAGCAGACGGGGCTCGATCGCACGGTGGTCACCACGGTGCGGGCCAAAGAAGCCGCCGAGGCGCTGCTGAAGCTGCTCGAATACAAAGCCCCGCGCGAAAAAGTGGCGGCCGCCGCCAAGGTGGTCGTCAACATGCGGCTGGTCCGCAAGCTTTGCGACAAGTGCAAAGAGGCGTATGCTCCGCCGCCGCAGTTGCTCGAGCAATTGCGCATTCCGCCCGGTCGCGTCGAGGCGCTGTATCGTCCGCCCACGCCCAATCCCGAGCAACCGCAAGAGCCGTGTTCGCAGTGCCGAGGCATCGGCTATTACGGCCGCACCGGCATTTTCGAGGTGCTGGTGGTCGACGATCAGGTGCGCGAGGTGCTGACCAAGAAGCCGAAGCTCGAGCTGCTTCGCCAGGCGGCCCGCAAGGCCGGCATGCGCACGCTGCAAGAAGACGGCTTGCTGTTGGTGGTCACTGGCGGCACCAGCCTGCCCGAATTGATGCGGGCGCTTAAGGAAGGCTAGGAGCCGTGGGCCCGCACAACGGCTAACAAGGGAAGCGTTACGCCGGCGAGAATCAAGAACACGCCGAAGGAAAAGGCGAGGCTTCCAATCGTTTCGGCCACCGGGTGAAAGGTGACTTTCACCTTCGAGAGCGACTCGGTGATCGTCTGCATAATCAGAAAAGTCACCAGAAACAGCAGCCAGAAAACGCCGGCCCAGATGGCAAAGGGCGTGTAGACATCACCGGGACTCGGCTGCACCGCCGCCACGATCAGGCCGCAAGCTGGCAAAGAAATGGGCAGCGCCAGAAACGACGCCAACAGCCAGTTGATGAACATCAGCGCGTTATTCCACATGCCCTGCCTCGCGCCCGTGGCCATGATCCACAGGAAGATGAATCCCCAGCCGACATAGTGAATAATACTCAAAATCTGTGGGCCGCTCACAGGTTATTCTCCTTCGGGCTTCTTGGGCTTCTCGGCGCGTTTCGACGGCTTTGAAAGCATGGCGATGGCAATGGCGACGAGTACCCAATAGCCGGTAAAGATGGCCCCGACCTGCCAGGGCATGCCCTCGCCGCTGCCGGGCGGGCCGGGCGGCTGGGCCAACGCCGAGGCGGCGTCGGCCAGCAGGGCGGCAACCAACAGCGTGATGGCAAGAAGTTGTCTCATGGCTGTATATTGTAACCACCAACGCGCCGCTTTGAAGCGCCTTTTATCGGCATGTGCGGACGATTCACACTACGCAGTTCCGGACAAGAGCTGGTCAAACACTTTGACCTGGCCGAAATGCCGCTGTTCGAGCCGCGCTACAACATCGCGCCCACGCAGCCGGCGCCGGTGGTCCGGGCAGACGCGGCCAACGGGCGGCGAGTGCTCGATTGGCTGCGCTGGGGCTTGGTGCCCTCGTGGGCCAAAGACTTGGCCATTGGCAATCAACTGATCAACGCCCGTGGCGAGACACTGGCGAGTAAACCGGCGTTTCGCCACGCCTTTCGCCGGCGGCGGTGCCTGGTGGTCGCCGACGGCTTTTACGAGTGGCAGCGGCAGGGCAAACGCAAGCAGCCGTTCTATATCACGGCGGCGGACGGCGCGCCGCTGGCCTTCGCCGGGCTGTGGGAACGCTGGACGCCGCCCGATGCGCCGACCCTCGGGGCACTGAGCGCCGTCGAATCGTGTACGATCGTCACCACCTCGGCCAGCGACTGCATGCGCGCCCTGCACGACCGGATGCCGGTCATCTTGCCTCCTGATGTGTGGCCCGCGTGGCTTGATCCGGCGTTGGACAATCCTGCCGCATTGCAAGAACTGCTGGGCCGCTGCGCCGGCGCTGACCTGGTGAGCCATCCCGTCGACGCGTTGGTGAACAATCCGTCGCACGACAGTCCCCGCTGCATTGAGCCGCTGGCGGACGATGGCGGCTCAGAGCAGGCTGACAGAATGCTGTTCTAGCGGATATCGAACGATTGCCGCGTTCGTGGCTCGGACTGAGGCTGAATCGTTCGCGCAAGCGCTTGGCGCCGCGGGTTTCCAGGTCCTGCTGTGGTTTTGACTTCAAGGGGGCCTCCGCGATATGATGGAGTGCAGCGAATGGCCTGGCCATCGCCCCGCCCCGATTCGAGGCGCGCAAGGTGCAAAAGCGCCGGCGTGCCGCCCGCCCGACAACCATTGACCATCGACGCACGATGATTCAACTTGTCCGCTTCAACCGCTTGCCCGCAGTCGCCGTTCTGATTGCGATTGGCCACATGGCGCTGGTGGCGCGGGCCGAAGAGACGGCGCAGCCGGGTGGCGAAGGGCAACTTGAGTTCTTCGAGAAAACGATCCGGCCGCTGCTGGTCGAGCGCTGTCAGAAATGCCATGGGCCGGAAAAGCAAGAGGCCGGACTGCGGCTCGACCGCCGCGAGCCGGCACTCAAGGGTGGCGACAGCGGCCCGGTGATTGTGCCGGGCGAGCCGGAGAAAAGCCGGCTGATCGAAGTGGTCCGTTACGACGGCGATACGCAGATGCCCCCCTCGGGAAAACTGCCCGAGGATGAACTGGCCGCGCTCGTCGCCTGGGTCAAACAAGGCGCGGCCTGGCCTGCCGAGCAAGGCGATGTCGCCGGGGCGGTCGGCTCTGCGGCCAACGCGGCGCAGGCTGCCACCGATCATTGGGCGTTTCAACCCCTGACTCGCCCCGCGCCGCCGGCAGTCAAGCAGCAAGATGGGTGTGCCACGCCGATCGACGCTTTCATTCTACACGAGTTGGAAAAGCAAAACCTGACGCCCGCCACGCGCGCCGACCGGCGCACCTTGTTGCGCCGAGCAACGTATGACCTGATCGGCCTGCCGCCGACCATCGCCGAAGTCGAGGCGTTCGAGCGTGACGAATCGCCCGACGCCTGGTCGCGCGTCATCGACCGGCTGTTAGATTCGCCTCACTACGGCGAACGCTGGGCTCGCCACTGGCTCGACGTCGCCCGCTACGCCGACACCAAGGGTTATGTCTTCACCCAGGAGCGGCGCTATCCTTTCTCGTACACCTACCGCGACTATGTCATTCGGGCGTTCAACGAAGATCTGCCGTACGACCGGTTCGTCGTCGAGCAGCTCGCGGCCGATCGTCTGCCGCTGGGCGACGACAAACACGCGTTGGCCGCCCTCGGCTTTCTCACGCTCGGCCGGCGTTTCATGCTCAACACGCACGACATCATCGACGACCGTATCGATGTGGTTTCGCGCGGTTTGCTGGGGCTGACGGTCACCTGCGCCCGCTGCCACGATCACAAGTTCGACCCGATTCCGACCGCCGACTATTACTCGCTGTACGGCGTATTCGCCAGCTCGGTCGAGCCGGACGAAGAACCGCTGCTGGGCATGCCGGAAGAATCAGCGGCCTACGAGCAATTCAAAACCGAGTTGGCCGCGCGGCAAAAAGCTTTCGACGATTACCGCGCCCAGAAGCTGAACGAGCTGGCGGCCAGTCTACGAGCCCAAGCTGGCGATTATCTGGTCGGCCTGGTGCGGCAACGGTCGGGCGAATCGGCATCGGATGAGGCCATGCTTTCGTTGGGCAAAGGCGAGTTGCGTCCGCGGCTGCTGCAGCGATGGCGCGACTATCTGACGCGGACGGCGTCGGCGCATCATCCGGTGTTTGCGCCGTGGCACGAGCTGGCGGCGATCGCGCCGGCTGACTTCTCGACCAGGTCGGGAGAGATTTATAGCCGTTTGGCCGGCGCGCCCGATGCCGCCAAGCCGGTGAATGCCGCCGTCGCGGCGGCACTGGCCCAGCGCCGGCCGGCCACGATGATGGATTTGGCGGCGGTGTATAGCGAGTTGCTGGCAGGCGCCGACAAGCAATGGACCGAGGCACGAGCGGCGAACGCCTCGCTGGAAAAACTGCCCGACGCGGCGGCCGAGGAGCTGCGGCAAGTGCTCTATGGCGGTGATTCGCCGACGGTGATCTCCGACGAGCAGGGACCGCGATTGTTCGACCGCGACGTGAAAGCGCACCTGACGGAACTGAAAAAGAAAATTGAAGAGTTGGAGGTGAATTCGCCCGCCGCTCCGCCGCGGGCCATGGCGCTGGTCGACGCGCCGCAGCCGACCGAGCCGCACATTTTCATCCGCGGAAATCCCGCGCGGTCCGGCGAGGCGGTGCCGCGGCGGTTTTTGGAGGTCTTGTCGCGTGGCGAACGAAAACCTTTTCAACAAGGCAGCGGCAGGCTGGAGCTGGCTCAGGCCATCGCCAACCCTGAAAACCCGCTCACCGCGCGCGTATTGGTGAATCGCGTCTGGCTGCATCATTTCGGACAGGCGCTGGTGCGCACGCCGAGCGATTTTGGCACGCGCAGCGAACCGCCCTCGCATCCCGCGCTGCTCGATTGGCTGGCCGGCAGCTTCATCGACCAAGGCTGGTCGATCAAGAAGCTGCACCGGTTGATCATGCTCTCCAGCGCCTATCAGCAAGCCAGCGACGAGCGACCTGAATGCGCCGTGGTTGATCCCGAGAATCGGCTGATGTGGCGGATGAACCGGCGGAGGCTGGAATTCGAGGCGCTGCGCGATAGCTATCTGGCCGCGGCAGGCCGGCTCGATCGCAAACTCGGCGGGCGGCCCATCGACCTGTGGGCGCAGCCGTTCACCGCGCGCCGCAGCGTGTATGCCTATCTCGATCGGCAGGACCTACCGGGCGTGTTTCGCATTTTCGATATGGCAAATCCCGACGTCTCAAACGATCAGCGTCCGCGGACCACGGTGCCGCAGCAGGCGCTGTTTGCGATGAACTCGCCGTTTGTGCTGGAACAGGCGCGGCACGTCGTGGCCCGGCCGGAGATTGCCGCCGAAGTCGACCCGACGCGGCGGTTGCAGGCGTTATATCGCACGGTGTTGGCCCGCTCGCCCCGGCCCGAAGAGATCGAGCTAGGCCTGCGGTTTGTGAATTCGCCGCCCGCCGCGGCAGATACGAAGCTGAACGCTTGGGAACTTTATGCTCAGGCGTTGCTGAGCGCCAATGAGTTTGTGTTTGTGGATTGAATGCCTTATGGGTGTAACTTGAAAGGCGGCGCAGCCGCGCGTGCTCCCTCTCCCTCCGGTAGAGGGCTGGGGTGAGGGCGGTCGGATGCGTTTGGCATTGCCAATTGCTAGGTGCTCGATGAAGAAGCCTCCGCGATCCCCTGAAATAACCGCACGCGCCCGCCAACTGCGCCGCGACAATCCCAATCCGGAAGCAGCTTTATGGAATGTACTTCGAGGCGGCCGACTAGGCGGTTTAAAATTCAGGAGGCAGCATCCGATCGGACCGTTCTTCGCCGACTTTTACTGCCACAGCGCGTCGCTTGTCGTTGAGCTTGATGGTATGAGTCACGACGATCGAGCACAGAGAGATCGACAGCGGACGGAGTTTTTACAAAAGGAGGGGATGAAAGTGATTCGAGTTTTGAACGACGATGTCATGTCGGATCTTGAGGCTGTGGCACGTTACATCGCGCGCGAAGCGGGCGTAACGCTGGGTTAAATCAAACGTAAACACTACCTCCCCCTCACCCTAACCCTCTCCCGGAGGGAGAGGGAACTTTGGCTCCCTCTCCCTCCGGGAGAGGGTTGGGGTGAGGGACTTGTTTCAAACAAACGCGAACCTTGCACCACAAAATGAACCAAAACGATCACCTCGCTGCCCGCCTTACTCGCCGCGAGCTTCTCACCCGCTCGGGCATGGGTTTTGGCTTGCTCGGCCTGGCAGGGGTGCTGGGCGCCGATGGGCTGCTGGCCTCGGCCAATGCCGCCACCGGCTATGGCAACCCGATGGACCCCAAGCCGCCGCATTTTGCCGGTCGGGCCAAGCATGTGATCCACTTATTCATGAACGGCGGGCCGAGCCACGTCGACACGTTCGACCCTAAGCCGGCCCTGGCGAAATATGCCGGCCAAAATCTGCCGACGGAAAACCTGCGCACCGAACGCAAGACGGGCGCGGCGCTTCCCTCGCCATTCAAGTTTCAGAAATACGGCCAAAGCGGCATCGAGGTCAGCGAGTTGTTTGCCAACGTCGCGCGGCACATCGACGACATCGCCGTCATTCGCTCGATGCACGCCGACGTGCCCAACCACGAGCCGTCGCTGATGTTGATGAACTGTGGCGAGTCGCGGCTGGTGCGGCCCAGCATGGGTTCTTGGGTTACCTATGGCCTGGGCACCGAGAACCAGAATCTGCCCGGCTTCATCGCCATGTGCCCCGGCGGCTACCCCATCAAAGACGCCGAGAATTGGCAAAGCGCCTTTCTGCCGGGCGTCTATCAAGGCACCTACATCAACACGCAGCACACCGAGATCGAAAAGCTGATCGAGAACGTGCGAAACGGGCAGGTTGCGGCGGCCGATCAGCGGCGGCAGCTCGACCTGCTGGCCGAGCTGAATCGCCGGCATCAGCAGGCGCGGCCAGGCGACCCGGCCCTGGAGTCGCGCATCCATAGCTTCGAGCTGGCCTACCGCATGCAGGCCGAAGCGTCCGACGCCTTCGACGTCCGCCGCGAGCCGCCGTCCATGCGCGAGCGCTACGGCCCCGGCGTGCCGGCCCGACAGCTGCTCATCACCCGCCGGCTGCTCG
>DASVHB010000737.1:0-10477 GCA_036379195.1 Pirellulales bacterium | reverse complement strand
CGTGCAGCTTGTCGAACGCATCGAGAGTCTGGCCGCGCGTTACGCCACGTTGGCCTTGGCCGGCAACGCGTATCACGGCGTCGGTGTTCCCAATTGCATCCACAGCGGCGAGCAGGCGGCGGAGCGGATTGCCATCGCGGTGGCAAGTCGATAATCCCAGCGGCAGCGTCATAAACGTTCGCCGGTCCAGCCTGGCTCGACCAGACGCATCGTGCCGGCATCGTCGCGGCCGCGCATGCCACAACGCTCGTACACCTCGTGCGCACGCGCCAGGCGATCGCGGTCGAGCTCGACGCCCAATCCCGGTCCGCCCGGCACGCGCATCCGGCCCTCGCGGATCGATAGCTTCGGGCCGACGATGATGTCGGCTTTGTCGGGTAGCCACGGATAATGCGTGTCGCTGGCCTGCGTAAGCTGAGGAAGCGCAGCGGCCAGGTGAATCATCGCCGCCATGGTCACGCCCGAGTGGCTGTTGCTGTGCTGGCTCAATTGCCAACCAGCCGCATCGGCCACGGGACCGAGCGCCAGGCAGCCGGCCATGCCGCCAAAATAATGATGATCGCACAACAGCACGTCGATCGGTCGCAGGCGCAGCGCTTCGGCCAAATGCGCAAACCGCGTCACGCACATGTTGGTGCTCATCGGCAGGCCGGTGGCCTTGCGCACTTCGGCCATTGCCGTCTGTCCGGCAACCGGATCTTCGTAGTATTCCAACGGCAGCGACTTCAGCGCTTGCCCGATGCGCACGGCGGTCTCGGTTTTCCAACGGGCGTTGGGGTCGATGCGCAGCAGGCATTCGTCTCCCAGCCGCTGGTTCATCGCGCGCAGCGCGGCCAATTCAAGCTGCGGCGCCAGCACGCCCGCCTTCAGCTTGAAGACGCGAAAGCCCCATCGCTGGCGGAACCCGTCGGCCAGCGCCGCCATGGCGTCGGGCGTGCGCACTTCGCCCCAGGCGTCGAGCGCTCGGTCCGCGGCGCCGCGGTCATCGACGATGCGGCGATCGGCCAAGAGTTCCCGGCGATTGGCGGCGTAGCGAAAGAACAAATACGCGGCAAACTCGACTTCTTCACGGACGGGACCGCCGAGCAATTCGCACAGTCGTCGGCCCGTTGCGCGGCCGCAAGCGTCGAGACAGGCCAGCTCGATGCCGGCGTAACACGACTCGGAAAGCGCCTTGATCGCCGGCGCGAAGCGGCGATAGGCGAAGGCATTTCGCCCAACGACGATTTCGCCGGCCTTCGCCAGCGCGTCGGTCACCCGCTGGCCGCCGTGGGTCTCGCCAAGGCCGACGATGCCGCCCTCGGTGTGAAGCTCGACGATGTTCCGCAGGAAATACGGCCCGTGACAACCGCTGGCGGCCAGCAGCGGTGGGTCCGGCAAGGCGATGGGCGTGACCTTCACCGCCGTGATCGTCAGCGGCGCGGCGCCGTTGACGGCTGGTTCGTTCTCACCGCGTGCGGCTGCACCGGCAGCCAGCGCGGCGACCTGGGCAGCGATCCATTGGCGACGATTCATGTCGTGGACTAAATTCTGATAAATATCCGTTGCCGCCAGAGCCAGACGCACACCAACCAAAACGTCAGCAGCACCAGCACCATGCGGACGATCGGTGAATAAACGGGGTCGAACAGCCCGTATAACGTGAAGATGCCGTCGCCCAAGTGCCGCTTCAGCGTCTCGGCCGTCCAGCCGCCCAAAAGCTGGCTCATGCAATAGACGGCAATCGAATTCATGCCCACCACGACCAGCGGCCAAACAGCGCGGCGGAAGCCGGCGATGTCGACCAGCAAATAAAAACCCGCCAACATCCAGAGCGCCCAACCGGTGCTGAACAACGCCCAAGACGGCGTCCAGATGCGCTTGACCGACGGGCAGATTCCGTAATGATCGAGCATCCAACCCGCCGCCAGCGACGCACCACCCCACACCACCAGCACCGCGAGCTTGGCCATCGGTCGCCAGGCGGTGCGCATCAGCCCGCCGGTCACCAGGCCAAAGATCATCGTCGCCAGCGAAGGCAGAAAGTTGAGCGTGGTATAGCCACCTTCGTTGGGCTTGAGCGGCTTCTCGCGCGGAAACCAGTTCAGAAACACGCGGTCGGCGGCGGCGGCGGCGTTGGTGTTTTTGTCCCAGTGCGCGGCCAGCCCGGTCAGGTACGGCCCTTCGGGCACGCCCACCGCAGCGTAGTCAAAATCGGGCGGCGGCGTGGGATAGGCGTAAAACAATCCCCAGTCGGCCGCCAGCACCAAAGCCGCCGCCGCAAGCTGCACCCAGGCGGGCCGGTTCCAGAGCAGGAACAAGAACGTATAACCCAGCCCGATCTGGCAAAGCACATTGGTAAAGATGAAGTTGGTATGCGGGCTCCAGTTCGACGACAGAAAGACGCCCAGCGCCACCAGCACCAGCGAACGGTAAACCGCATGGCCGAACATCCACGCATAGCTCTCGCCGCGCGCCTCGCGGCTGGCGTAGGAATAGGCCATCGCCACACCCACCATGAACATGAACGACGGCTGAATCAAATCCCAGAACGAGCAGCCGGTCCAAGCGACGTGGTCGGTTTGATACTTCAAGAACTGCCAGACGCGACTGTCTGCGAATTCGGGCTGGCGCGCGACCTCAGCGATGCGAAAGCCCGCCGACGCCATCGCTAGCATAATGAAACCGCGGTAGGCATCGAGCGAAACCAGCCGCATTCCCCGGGCCGGTTTGGCCAGCTCCCGCGGAGTCTCGGCAGGTCGGGCTTGCGGGCGAGCGGGCGTTTGGGTCGCCGTGTCCGTAGGCCGGCTGGCTCGCTTTTCGGGCTTGTTGACGGTGCTCATCGTCGTGTCTCGATCGAGTTGCAGAGCGGCAATTCTCGGAAACCAGGCATGCCGGCGGCACGCCCGCGGCGTCCAGCATACCACGGTCAGAATCAAAATCCAAAATCGCGGCGCTACTTCGGCGGCGCCAGTTCGAAGCACGCCATCTCTTCGGCGTTTCGCACATAGAGCCGGCCGTGGGCCACCACCGGATGGTTCCATGTCTTGCCTTCGATCGCTTGAAACCGGCCCAGCTCGCGGCAAGCCTTCGAATCGGCCGCCAGCAGCACCACCGCACCCGTCTCGCTCATCACCAGCAGCAAACTTTGATCGGCCAGCAGCAGCACCTGGCCGTGACCATAGCGTCCGCGTTTCCAACGGCGCTTGCCCGTCGCCAGGTCGAGACAGCCAAACACGCCTTCGTCGAAGCCATAGATGGTGTCGTTGTTCACGACGAAGTCGTTGTACGCGGGACGCAAGGCGCGCGACGGCGCGGGCCAGCGGCTTTCGACAGTCCAGACATCGTCGTGTCGATCGACGGCCAATCGCACCAACCCGGCGTCGGTCGGCACGATCAACTCGGAGTCGGAGATCGGATGCGGCTGCACCATCGCCATCGTCGCTTTGTGCGCCTCGGCGCCAGACCACAAGAGCTTGCCGCTGGCTGGCTCGATCGCCGTCAGCCCGCGCTCGCCGACAACAATGATCTGGCGTTCGCCTGCCAGCGTGGCAAGCTGTGGCGAACTGTAATTGTTTTTGCCGGCTTCGAATTGCCACACCGGCTCGCCGGTTTCCGCGTCGAAAGCTCGTATCTGCTCGTGCCCTTCGGCCCATTGGTAGACGAGCACAAGCCCGTCGATCACCAGCGGTGAATTTGAGAGTCCCCAAAAGCCGAAGGCGGGCAGCCCGGCCCCCGTTTCGGCCACCAGGTCGCGCGACCAGACCACCTGGCCGCTGGCGGCGTCGAGGCAGTTGATGCGGCCGGTGGCGCCGGCGGTGTAAAGGCGGCCGTCGGCAAAGGTGGGCGTGGCGCGCGGGCCCGATCCCGAGACTCCTTCGTCGAAGCGGGTCGGATCGTCGTGCGCCCAGATTTCGTCGCCAGTTTCCGCGTCGTAGCAAACCACCGTTTCGCGCTCGCCGCGTTGCTCTTGAGTAAACAGCCGGCCGCCGACCACGCACACGCTCGACCACCCCGGACCGACGCGCCGCCGCCACCGTTGCCGCGGTGGATGGGTTTTCCAGTCGGTTTCGATCTCCACGCCGTGCACCACGCCATCGCGCCGCGGCCCGCGGAACCCCGTCCAGTCGCCCGGCAAGGCCGCGAGCGGCTGCTTATCGGCAGGCGAGACGGTCGCCGCGTGATCGCTGGCAGCCTGGTGCTCGGCAAAGAAGCGTTGTTCGGCAGTCGGTTGCCAGCGCCAATAGACCTGTTCGCGTTGATCGCCGGTCAGTCCTTCAACGCGCAGCAGTGCGAAGGGCGCCCAGGTCAGGGCAATGAACGAGGCGAATCCGATCCGCCAGGCGCGGGGCGAGGCCCACCGCGCGGCAATCAGCCATATGGTCCAGGCGGCAAACACAAACGGCAAGCCAAGCAATGCCGACGTGGGATTGACCGAAAGCCCCGCCACCAGCGCACCGGCGACCGTCACCGTCGCCAGCGCGAACCAACGATCGCCGCGCCGCACGCGCCGGCTGAAAAGCCACCAGCCCAAGAAGGTCAGATAAACCACCGCGGCCACCGCCACGCGCGATAGCCAGAGCACCATCATATCCAGCCCCAGCGCACGGCAGGCGAGCTGATACGACCAATAGATCGCCATCAAGCCGACAGGCAGCCAAACACCGGGCGGTTTGTTCGTCGCGGGTGCGGGGCATTGCGGTGCGTCGCCTGCGCTGTCGTTCATCGCTTACCTTCGTATTCAGACCGTCGAGTTGGAAAGCCCGAGCTACGGCGTCAACACAATCTTCCCCGCCAGAGTGCCGGCCTTGTGCAGCGTGTTGTCTTCTTGCAAGCGGTGGGCTTGGGCGGCTTCGGCCAGCGGCAAGACGCGGTCGATGCGCGGCTTGAGCTTGCCCGCCGCCAGCCAGCGATTGATGTCGCCCGCCGCCGTTTGCTGCTCTTCGGGCGGGGCGTTGAACATGGCGAAGCCAAACAGCGAACAATCTTTGACATAGAACGGGCCGACGGGAAACATCGGCCGCGCTTCGCGGCCCGCCATCACAATCATCCGCCCGCGCGGCGCCAGCAGCGGCACCGTGCGCTCGAAATCGGGCTCGCGCAACGTCTCCCACCAGACGTTCACGCCCGACGGAGCAAACTGGCGAATGCCCGCCTCGACGTCGTCGGTTTTGTAGTTCAGCGCCAGATCGGCGCCGGACGAGCGGCAGGCCTCGACCTTCTCGGGCGAACCGGCGGTCGTAATCACGCGGGCGCCGATGGCCTTGGCCATCTGCACCACGGTCGAGCCGACGCCGCCGCTGCCGCCGTTGACAAACAGCGTTTCGCCCGCGGCCAAATGCGCGCAGCGCACCAACCCCAGATGAGCCGTGATGCCCACCAAGGCCACGGCGGCAGCCTGCTGATCGTCGACTCCGTCGGGCGTGGGATACAGCCAGGCTTCGTCGACGGCGGCGTATTCCGCGAATGTGCCTTGCCGGCCCAGCAGCCCCTGGTTGCTGCCCCAGACGCGCATGCCCGGCTTCAATCGCTTGGCATCGGGTCCGCACCGCTCGACGACTCCAGCCAGGTCGCAACCGACGACAAACGGCATGGGCAGTTCCATTTTGACGGCGCCCGACCGCAGATAGGTGTCGATCGGATTGACCGCCACGGCCTTCACGCGCACCAATACCTGCGCGCCGGTTGGCTCGGGCGTGGGCAGGTCGCCATAGGTAATCTTCTCCGGCGGGCCAGTCTCGCGGATGAACGCGGCTTTCATGACGGGATTTCTCCGGGGTTTTTGTACCGGGCAATATAATGCCCCCGCCAAGCCCGAGACAATCGACAGGCCGCTTGGCGGCTGGGGGGTTAGTGTTGCGTCAAAAACGATTTGCGCTGACAGAAATAAAATCTCCCCGCGCTGCTTTAATTCTCTAACCCTTAACTCTTCATAGGGTTCCGTCACATGACCCGTCACTAGAACTCCAAGCCCCGCAGCCATAATTATGGGGGGTCGTGTACGGCAAGGCGGGCCATCGGCGACTCGATCTTCGAAGCTATTCCAGACAGACGTTGGTGGCTGGGGGCAGAGACTGGTCAGCTAGATTCGCTCGCCACCGCGCCCATCACCAAAGCGCGCGGCTCCTCTACCCGTAGTTTACCAGACCGCTGGCTTGGCATGTTTTCGCATGCCCCGGGCAGCGATATCAGAAGCGCCCAGCCTATGTCGCCAAGTTGGAGCTTAGCCGCGCTTCGACGCAACGAAGCGCTATTATTAGACGCCGTCGCTGGCGGTTTCGTTCCCTCAAAAGAAACCCGCAAGAGATGTCCCGCTACTTAATCCTACGTTGCTCGTGGCCATGCCAAGCGATATCCCGAAGCGCGGACAAGGAGCAAAACACAAACGACAGGGCCGAGATAAAGCAAGACATCGTTGCGGCAAAAGTAGCCAAGTTCCTGCCACCAAGTTAAGCCGCCCGCCCGCACCGTCAGATGGGACGTGAGGTAAAAGACCGTCGTGTGAAAAACGGCGATAGGCGGCACCAGGACGAGCATCGGCCATTGAAGCGGTTTGCGCCTTAGTAGGATCAAGTTGGCAACCAGGCCCGCGGCTGCAAAAGAGTTGGCAGTGGCGAACGCGAGCTGCCGGCAGTCAGGTAAGCCTGCAGGCCAGCTCTGCCCACGTTGCAGTTCTACGGCGAACCAATGTTTCCACGCCAATGTGATTACGGCCGCGCAAGTTACCCACGCGAATAGTCTGCGCAAATCGAATTGCCGCGACGATGACCTTTTGCCCGCCGCCGCGTCCGCTGCTTCTGCTCGCAAACCCACCGCACGCAATGCGCCGAACAACGTGAAGCTCAACAGCGCGACGGTGTGGATTTCCCATGGTTGATAGAAATACCTCGCCAGCACTGGATCGGCGTCCTGCACGGTGCGCGTTACGAGTAAGAAAGTCAGCACTGCGACGGCCGACCGCCCGTACCAAGGCGTGCATCCCAGCGCCGTCCAACTGGCGATTAATGCGACCTGCCCGTTCAAGAACGGACGAAGTTTCGCGGTACGCCTCGGCTGCCACTTGATGTCCTCCGATGATGGCGGATCGAGAACGAACGAAGCTGTGCTGACGGCGGGCAGCGACGCCGCCATGAGCATTGCCAAGACACGCAGCCGAGCATGTAGCCGCCATGCTGTTGGATGCGGCGATAAAGCGGAAGTCGGTATAGGCATGTTCCCGCTTACTATAGCCGCGCCTCGGCGTGCGACAAAGACCCGCATCTCGGTCGTCCAGCCCCCTTAGCCAGATTGCACCCGCCCTTTACGACCGCCGCCGTTGACCAGCCAACGACTCCAAAACCTCTTCGATCTTTTTGATATTCACCGGCTTGACCAGGTGGGCGTCGCAACCCGCGTCTTGCGAACGCCGCCGGTCCGATTCTTGCCCGTAGCCGGTTAAAGCCACCAAGAGCACCTCGTCAAACGCCGGCTTCCGCCGCAGTCGCCGAGCCACTTCATAACCATCGATTTCGGGCAGGCCCAAATCGAGCAGGATGGCATCGGGCGGATCGGCCAGCGCGGCCTCCACGGCCTGGCCGCCGGAATAAGCCGTCCGCACTTCGTGGCCCGCGCGGCGCAAGAGCAGCGCCGCGGTCTCGGCGGCGTCTTGGTTGTCGTCAACCACCAGCACACGCCATTGCCTGGCGGGTTGCGCGGCGGGCTGATCGGTCGCCGCCGAGGGGTCTTGCGGCGGCATCAGCGGCAGACGCACAACGAACTCGCTGCCTTGGCCCAGCCCACCGCTGATCGCCTCGACTGAGCCGTGGTGCAAGTCGACGATCCTGCGCACCACGGTCAAGCCGACTCCCAAGCCTCCTTGCGATCGGTCGATCGACCGGGGCGCCTGCGTAAAGAGGTCGAAGATGCTGGGAAGGAAGTCGGCGGCGATACCGATGCCGTTATCGCGCACGCGCAACGTCGCTTCTTCCGCCGTTCGATCGGCTTTTAGCTCGATGCGGCCTCCCGGGTCGGTGTACTTGGCGGCGTTGGTGAGCAAGTTTACGATCACCTGCTCCAGGCGGGTCGCATCGGCAAACAACCAGATGGCGTCGGGCGGCAGCGAAACCGCCAATTCATGCCGGCGCTGCTCGATGAGCGGCCGCGCTGTCTCGATGGCATGTTCCGCTACGCGGCGCAGATCGACGGCCGCGCGCTGAAGGCGGATTCTTCCCGTCGTGACGCGCGAGACCTCGAGCAGATCGTCGACGAGTCGCGCCAGCCGCGCCGTCTGCCGCTCGATGATGGTCGTGGCCTCTTGATGCAGAGCATCACGATTCTCGTCGAGCCGCAGAAGCTGCACCGAGTTGAGAATCGGCGACAAGGGGTTGCGCAATTCGTGCGACAGCATGGCCAGAAACTCGTCTTTGCGGCGACTGAGATCGGCCATCACTTCGGCGTTGAGTTTGGCCCGCTCCAACTGGCGCCGCTCGGTCAGATCGCGCGTGATCTTGGAAAAACCGCGCAGTGCTCCGGCTTTATCGCGCAGGGCGGTGATGATCACGTTGGCCCAGAATTGCGTTCCGTCTTTCCGCACCCGCCAGCCTTCGTCTTCAAAGCGGCCATCGGCCGCCGCTCGTCTCAGCTCCTCGTCGGGCCAACCGCGCTCGACGGCCTCGCGCGGATAGAAAGACGAAAAGTGCCTGCCGATGATCTCTTCGGCCCGATAGCCCTTGATGCGCTGCGCGCCGGTATTCCAACTGGCGATGTTCCCCTGGGGGTCGAGCATGAAAATGGCGTAATCCTGTGTTCCCTCGACCAGCAGCCGGAAGCGCTCTTCGCTTTCTTGCAGCGCCCGCTCGGCCTTGCGGCGCTCGGTTATGTCGCGGAACACGAGCACCACGCCGATGACCTCGCCCCGCAAGTTGCGAATCGGGGCGGCGCTGTCGTCGATCGGGCGCTCGGCGCCGCCTTTGGCGATCAGCAGCGTGTGGTTCGCCAGCCCCACGGCCACCCCTTCGCGCAAGGCTTTGACAACGGGGTTCTCGACCGCTTGGCGAGTTTCCTCATTGATGATATGGAAGACCGCTTCCAGCGGCAGGCCCGACGCCTCGCCGAGCGGCCAGCCCGTGACGGTTTGCGCCACGGGATTCAGAAACGTAATGCGGCCCTCGACGTCGGTGGTGATGACCGCGTCGCCAATGCTCGAAAGCGCGACCTGCCACCACTCGCGTGGGTCGTTCGTCGCTGCGCCTTCTTGATTTTCGGGCATGTCGGGCTCCACGAAGCGGCTCCTTGCATTTCAAGGGCCGAACGCATGCGAATGCAATGCCACGACGGGTGTTCTTCAATGAGTCCGGTGTGCCAACGCTCATCGGCTGGATGACGGCCTGGCTGATGGTAGGCGCCGCGATTGGTTTCTTGGTCCCAACAGCGCAAGCACGAAACCGAGAATTAGGAGCTCAAGCGGCGACAACCCGAACATCGACAACCTCCGCAGTTTGGAGTTCACCAAGTGTAATGTAGATGATTCGTCAAAGGCTGGCCAATCTTGGCCAGAACCGTGTTGGCCATGAACCTCCGCAGTTCTTGGCTGCCGCGCAAGCCAGTCGATGTGGCGGAATGCCAGCCGAGCCGCGGCTACCGCTGCTGACACGAGGGTTTCCGCCAGCTACAATCATGGTCGGAACCACGCTTGGCGAAATCTTGTCATTTTCTGCGAGTTGTCCGCACCGTGTTCGAGTCGTTGCATGCGGCGAGCCGCCCGAAGCAGTTTTGGCGGCGCCTGAAAGGTCGCTGGGTCCGGCCGGCGATGGCCGTGGCCGGCGTGGCGCTATTGAGCGCCGGCGGCTGGCAATTACGCGAGCTGTTTTTGCCCGCCGGTCCCGCCGAATTGGTTACCGAGCACGCCCGGCTGGGCGCGTTCGTACACGATGTGGTCGAACGCGGCGAAGTCGAAAGCTCGGCCAATGTGAACGTCACTTGCGAAGTTCAGTCGCAGAATGCCGAGGGCGTGCGGATCATCGACATCGTGCCCGAAGGCACGGCGGTCAAGGCCGGCGACTTTCTGGTCAAGCTCGACGACGCGAAGCTGAGCACCGACCGGGCGACGCAACAGATTGCGGTGAATACGGCCGCGGCGGCACTGAGCCAAGCCGAGTATGAGCGCGAAGCGCAGGTCATCGCCAAGCAAGAATATGAGCTGGGCAAGTTCCACGAAGAAGAAGCCAAGCTCGAAAGCGAGCTGCTGGTGGCCGAAGAAAACATCCGCCGCGCCAAGAACGTGCTCAAGTACAGCAAGCGGATGGCTGCCCGCGGATACATCGACCGCTTCAAGCTCGAAGCCGACCAGTTCGCCGTCGCCAAGTATCAGAAAGAGCTGCGCGTGGCCCAAGTCAAGCTCGACGTGCTGCGCAATTACACCAAAATAAAAACCGTCAAAGAGCTGGAAAGCAAAATCAAAATCTCCGAGGCCAAGGTCAAAGCCGAAGGGGCCAAGCACCAGATCGAGCTCGACAAGCTG
>DASVHB010000736.1:0-5909 GCA_036379195.1 Pirellulales bacterium | reverse complement strand
TGCGCGTGCTGGCCGGCACGTCGGCGGGCGCGCCGTCGAGCTGCTGCCAGGCGTAAAAAAAGTCGGCCAGTTCGGCATAGTGAACGTTGTCGAAGAACGGCGGGTCGGTCACCACGAGGTCGATGCTGCCATCCGCCAGCCCCGTCTGGCTCGATGTGCCGCAGGAGAGATAGATGCCGCGATCGGCGAACTGGCCGTCGCCGCTTACGGCTAACGCCGCTCCCTCACCTGACCTCTCCCGGAGGGAAAGAGATTGATCGTCCTCACCCGAGGTTGGCCAAACCGTCTCGATCTTTTCAGAAAACGGCGGCGAGCAGACGCGGCGGCTGGCGCCGTCGAGCGCGAGCTCGGTGGGATCGCGACGGTAATCGAGGGCGCGAAGCAAGCGGCCTCGAAACAGGTTCGAGAACGAACCGGAGCTTTTGGGCGTGCCCCAGACGTTGGCCTCAATCGGCATACGTTCGGGCTTGAGGATATGGTGCGAAAACATGTGCCGCACCGCCCCCGTGCCCTCGCCTTTGTACGAGGCGAAGAGATTGTTGAACTCCAATACGCCCGAAAACAAGGTCGAGAGCGCCCGCCTTTCTGGCTCGTCGGTAATTGAGCGGATCGCGCGCCGCAGCCAACCGAGTGCCAAAAGCTGCCTGTCGTTGAAAAAGTCGCGCCAGGTGCGAAAGCCGTAGTTCATTGCTTGCCGCGTGTTGTAGCCCGGTGAAAGCTCTAACGACGGAAGCACGAGCGATCCAGCCGTTAATTCTTTGGCGAGCAACGCGGAACAATCGGCGTAGTCGGCCAAGTCGCGCGGCGTGGCAGGCAAATACTCCTTCCGTCCGTCGCGCGTGAGGACGAGCTTGCCGAAGAGGCGGAAAGCGGGCGGCCGCGTGAACGGGGCCATGCTGTCGATGATCGAAAACGAGAGGCCGCAATTGCCGCAATGTGCCATCTTCCCTCGTGCGGGACCGGTGCGGGGGTCAAATTGGTGGGCGCAGGAGCGGCAAACAGCCGACTGAGCGCCATGCGCGCCCGGCGCGATGTCGCCGCACGACGGGCAAACGACCTGAACTTCCGGCTTGCGGCTAGGGTAGGCATTTCGTGCGACGACATACGACGGAAAAAGATCGATGGCGCCCTGACAATCGGGGCACTTGGTCTGCATGACCCAAAAATGGTAGAGCACGTCGCACTCGTGCCCGGCATGATCCACCGATCGATAGAGGCGACGGACTTTTGCGCCCACGCCCTCGGAAAGACCTTCGAATGCCGCCCGGAGCCGACCGCGGTCGAGCGGGCCGAGCGCCGTTCGAACGGCCTCGACGGCCACCGGGTTGATGTCTCGTCCCAAGGCCGTAAGTCCGAGCTTGTGGGCCTCGCCGATCGTCGTTCCAGAACCCATGAATGGGTCGAACACGGTCCGCCCAGACAGATGGTGGCCGCGGTGAAATTCGCTGGCCAAATCGCGATCTTCATCGAGCAGACAGCCCAGCAGAATTCCGCGGAAGACAGAACCCAGTCGTTTGGCCCACCACTTGTGAACGTGATAGATCGGCCGATGAATCTCCTTTCGCCAACTTTCGCGCTCGGCGAGCGTCGAAAGAAACTCGAACGGAAAGCCGTCGGTCTCGATCAGTCGCAATTTATCAGGCGGCGTCTTCATCCGTTTCCATGTCGGCGGGTTGCATATCGCCCACGCGCATTGTAGCAGGCTCATCCGAAGATCCCTTGAGCCGCCAGGCCCGAAAGGCGTGTTCGCGGCCCGCGCCAGGATTGGCGATGGTTTTTGGAACCAGCTCGTTGGTTTGTAGGTCGAAGCGATAGCCAACGACCAAGTCGGCGGCTTCGACGCGGACGAGCTCGCCGACTTGCGCAAATTCCCGGCCGGGCGATACTTCTTTGGGCAGAATCAGCGTCTGCCGGTGCGCGAGGCCATCGACCAGTCGAAACGGCGTAGGCACGACGTACATCTTGCGATCGCGGATCAACAGATCGCCATAAGAACCAAATCCTTTCACGCTTTTGTTCTTGTGGCGGTATTCGTGGTCTGGATTGAGGAAGTCGCCGTGGCAGAGCACCAAGTCGAGAACGGGATAACTCCGTCCGTCGGGCTTTTTTGGATAACGGCCGAAAACGTAATAGACCGTGCGACCGTTATGGTAGCCCGACGGCACCTGGCTGTTGCTGTCGAATGAGGCGTCGCGTCCCGGGTAGGCCAACCCCTTGACTTCGAAGCCATCGGTCGTCTTCACCATGCGGAAATCGGGATAGCTGGTCCGTCCGCCGACCTCAAACTGAAGCCGGGTTTTTTGCAAGCGGGCCTTGAACCAGTTCTGAAAGTGGAACTCTTTATCCGTCGCGCTCACGCGCTCGATGAGCGCGCCTTTCCGCATAGCTTCGACGCATGCTCTGAAGACGACAAGAACTGCCATGGCGGCCCCAGGACGCGATCAACGCCATCCACGCGAGACTAGACCGCCACGATTGTACCGACAAGGAAAGCAGGATTCCAGTTGCCAAGCGACTCTTCCCATGCTTCCAGCGCGCCTCGCGGTCACACGAGCAGACCGACGCCGGGGTGAAGCGCCTCACGGTGTCGGCCAGTGAATAGGTACGTTTCGAGTCGCAGTTCGCCGGTAAGGTTATGGTGCGCATCGGCGATGCTGAAGCGGTCTGGGCATGTGCGTGGACTATCTGCTCCAATTGCTGCGCGACCTGCGCCACCGCGCTGGATTGCAATCCAAAGAGCCGCGCCGTTACGCCGCGGGGCGTCGGTATTCGTAGTTCACGACGCCGTGCGAACTGTCGAATCGCACCAACGGCAGCGTGACGGGCGGCTCATCACCCGGATAGGTCTGCCGGTCGATCGGATAATCGTGGTGGGCCGGCTCGCCGGCGGCGCACCAGGCCACCGCCTTGATCTGCTTGTAGCTGCGCAGCAGCTTATCGACGACAAAACGAACTCGGTCGGTCTGCATCGCGCCGGGCGTCACTTCCCAGACGACCAGCCGCAGCGTGCCCGGAATACGCGCAAACGGCTCGAAGTCGATCATCACGCCCAGCTTGTCGGGCCGGCGCCGCTCGTCGCCTTCGATCAGTCCTTGCCGCCAAAGACAAGCATAGTCTCGGCAACTCGCCGGGCGCGAGCCATAGACCGCGCAACCCGTCGCACACAGATGAACACAGGCCCTTTGGGTGGGCTTGCCGAGCTCGGGCACTCCCTTGATGCGGCAGCAGGCGGTACACTCGCCACAGGTGCGACCGCTGATACGTTTCTCGATCGCCGCCACCTCGCTGGCTGCAAATCCATGCTCGATGGCGGCGGCCAAAATCGGATCGGAGTGAACTTGATTTGCCGCCATCGGATCCCCCGCTCGTACTGGCCCTGTGGATCAAATCGGAAGCGGGGCCGAGGCCGCTGAAAAACGAGAGGGGCGGTTGAGCGCATTCCGCCGATGGTGCGGTCTGTGGTAACGATCGTACCCACGAGGAAAGCGTGTCAAACTTTGCCGACCGTGCCGAAGGTGCTGAATGTACCGAAAGGTGGACCGCGCGAGGCGATGGAGTTATTGTTTTTCTATTTGCCAACCTGCTAAACTCGCCCATGTAGGGGGCATGAGAGGATCCTGAAATGATTAATCGCTTAGCTCTTGTCATGAACGTCTTGATGGCGTCGACGGCGGCGTTGGCGGCCGAACGCGACACGCGGGTGTTTGAACTGCGGACCTACGACGCTCCGTCGGGCAAACTCGACGCCCTGCACGCCCGCTTTCGCGATCACACCATGCGGATCTTCGAAAAACACGGCATGACGAACGTCGGCTATTGGACGCCGATCGACAACAAGCGGAACCAACTGATCTATCTGCTGGCGTACCCCAGTCGCGACGCCCGTGAAAAATCGTGGCAGGCTTTCTTCGCCGATCCCGAATGGAAGAAGGTGCAGCAAGCCAGCGAGGTGAACGGCAAGCTAGTCGACAAAGTGGTTTCGCAACTGCTGGAAGCCACCGACTATTCGCCCGCGGTGGACGCCGCCGGCAAACGCGGCGACGGGGCGCGGGCCGACCGCGTGTTCGAGCTGCGGACGTACGCCGTGACGCCGGGCAATCTAGATGCTCTGAACGCGCGGTTCCGCGACCACACGATGAAGCTGTTCAAGCGGCACGGCATGACGAACGTCGGCTATTGGACGCTGCTTTCCGACCAGAAGGGGGCCGACCGCACGCTGATCTATCTCTTGGCGCACGGCAGCCAGCAGGCCGCCGAGAAGTCGTTCGCGGCGTTTCGTGCCGACCCCGACTGGATCGCCGCCCGCAAAGCGTCGGAGGAAAAAGCCGGCGGTTCGCTGACGGAGAAAGACGGGGTCCGTTCGCTGTTTCTCAAGCCGACGGATTACTCGCCGTTGCGTTAATCTTTTGGTCGCCCCATGACGGCATGTTCGACCTCGCTGACACCATTGCGGCGATTGCGTCGCCGCCCGGCGGCGCGGCGCGGGGAATCGTGCGGGTCAGCGGACCGAACCTGCTGAGCCTCGTCGCGGGTTTGTTTTCCGCCGATGAACCGTGCGCGATCGAGCAAATCCGACTGCCGACCGCGATCGCGGGGCGTTTGGCACTTCGCAGCCTAGGTTCGCCGCTGCCTTGCACGCTCTATCTCTGGCCTTCATCGCGCAGCTATACCCGTCAGCCAACCGCCGAGTTGCACACGCTCGGCTCGCCGCCGCTGTTGCAAGCTGTGCTCGGCGAGCTTTGCGAGGCCGGCGCGCGGCCCGCGCGGCCTGGCGAATTTACGCTGCGGGCGTTCCTGGCCGGCCGGCTTGATTTGACACAGGCTGAAGCCGTGCTGGGCGTGATCGACGCGCGCGGGCCGCGACAGCTTGCCGCCGCGCTGGCCCAACTCGCCGGCGGCCTCGCTGCGCCGCTCACGCGGCTGCGCGACGATCTGCTCGATCTGCTCGCCCATATCGAGGCCGGCCTCGATTTTGTCGACGAAGACATCGAGTTGATCGCGCCCGATGAACTCACGAAACAGTTGCAGGCTGCTCAGCATGAGATTGACCGCTTGGCCAGGCAAATGGACTCGCGCGGCGAAACGAGCGAAGCGGTTCGCGCGGTGTTGGTCGGGGCGGCGAACGTCGGCAAGACTTCGCTTTACAACGCGTTGACCGCACAAACCGCGATCGTCTCGCCGCAAGCCGGCACCACCCGTGACTATCTGCGGGCTAAGCTGGAACTCGACGGCGTGGTGTGCGAGCTGATCGACACCGCCGGCGTGATCTGGCAACCACCGCTACCGGCGCCGGCTCTTCCGCCTAGTCTCGGCGATGCCTCCAGCTCGGTAGCCCCGGCCCTTGTGGCCGGCCCTCGGCCCCATGCCGACAGCGCCAACCCACCTCACGCCGCCGACACGGTGAGCCACGCGGCCCACCGCGCGGCTACAGAGTTACGACAACAGGCCGACATCGAAATCTTCTGTCTCGATGCCACCCGGCCGCTGAATGCCTGGGAGCACTCATCTCTACTCGGCACCAGCCACAGCGCCAGGATCGTGGTGCTTACCAAAGTCGATCAACCTGGAACGGCCGCCCTCCGCGCCGCCGATGATCTGGCCGGCGGCAGCGATGCCATCGCAACCAGCAGCGTATCGGGCGTGGGACTCGAACCGTTGCGCGCGCGGCTACGGGCGATTGTTGCGGCTCAAGATTCCGACCAGTTGTCGGCCGTTACGGCGGCGCGCTGCCACGACAGTCTGCGCCAGGCCGACGCGGCGCTGGCGCATGCGCGCGAATTGGCCGTGTCGCGGCAGGGCGAAGAATTGGTGGCCGCCGAGTTGCGGCTGGCGCTCGACGCGCTGGGCCAGGTGGTGGGAACGGTTTATACCGACGACGTGCTCGACCGCATCTTCAGCCGCTTCTGCAT
>DASVHB010000735.1:0-3452 GCA_036379195.1 Pirellulales bacterium | reverse complement strand
GGCTTGCGAGCGTTCGTCGCCTGAGGGTAGCTCTTCGTCGGGCGTTTTATCGCGGGTGGGGTCCATGCCCGGATCGGCATTGGGAGAGACACCGCTTTCTTCTCCAGACTCGGCCTGCTCGGCGGGCGGACTGTTGTCGCGTCCCGCATGTGGCGATACCGCGGGGTTGCCCGTCGGGCGTGCCTGATCGGCGCTTGGCTGACAGCCGGCGACCAGCAGAGCGGAGAGGCATAGCATCACACAAATCAGCGAATTCGACATGACTTCACTCCTGCAAGTTTTTGGGGGGTGTTAAGGACCGGGGCAAACGGCGGGTTGCGCGGTGGCTGGTCAGCCGCTAGAATTGAGCCATTCCCCACCAATGGCGTGCCGTTTTTTGGCCATCGCGCTGACTTACGGGAATAAAACCCGCCCGCGATGCCTCTAGCAGATATAGGCGGACCATGGAAAACGCGCGAACCGTGGACATTGCCCAGCTTGTGGCCGACCACCACGCCGCGGTGTTCCGGTATGCCTACCGGTTGACCGGGGCCACCTGCGACGCTGAAGACCTGACCCAACAGGCATTTTTAGCGGCGCACGTGAATTTAGACCAGTTGCGCGAGCCAGAGCACAGCCGAGGCTGGCTGTTCGCCATCTTGCGAAGCTGCTATTTACGCCTTTGTCGCCGGCGGCGGCCGATTGCGGCGGCCAATCTCGACTTGGACGTGAACACGATTCCCGCCGAATCGCCCGACGAGCTGCTCGTCGACGCCGACGAACTGCAACGGGCGATCGACGACCTGCCGGACGAGTTTAAGCTGGTGGTGTTGCTGTTTTATTTCGAGGGGTGCTCCTATCGCGAGATTTCGGAAAAGTTGAACGTTCCCACCGGCACGGTCATGAGCCGCCTGTCGCGGGCCAAGGCGCGGTTGCGTGCGAGGCTGTTCGAGGGCGAGGCGCCCGAGGCGTCGCCGCCGCAGCCTGCTGAAGGCCGATCGGCTCGTCCGCCCACGCGAGCGGCTCGTGCGGCGGCACACCACGCCGGCTAAGCAATCACGCCTGAGCAATCATGGCTGCGAGTAGGCAATCACAACGTTTGAGCGATCTCAGTTGAGCAAAGATGGATGACCACCAAGAAATCCCGCCCGATTTGCTGATCGCGCTGGACGCTTGTCGCGCCGACAGCCCCGACCGTGAATTGCCGGAAGTGGCCGAAGCGTTGGCCCGTCACCCGGCCGCCTTGGTCGACCGCGTGCGGCGGCGCTTGGAACGAACTGACCGAGCGATTGCCGCGGCCCTGCCTCGGGTGCCGGTTCCCGAGGGCTTGGCAGGACGAATTTTGGCCAATCTGGCTCACCGGTCGCCCGTCGGCGATTGCACTCCCGCCGGTGGTGCCGCGGTAGGCGTGGCCGAGCGTTCGCGGCACGGCAGCTTTGTCCGGCTGCGGCGAGCGCCTCGTCTCAGGCTTGCGGTGGGGACCGCGGCCGCCGTCGCCGCAGTGGCGCTCTTGGCGGTTTCCGTGCGGCCAGCGCGCGAAATCGACATGGCCACCGTCGAGCAACTCGCGCGCGATTTTTACGCCACCGACGAGCATGACGCGGAACTTTCGACCACCGCTTCGCCAAGCGACTTTCCGCTCGACGGACGACTGGCATCGTCTCATGTGAACGGCTGGCGCAGGGTCGCGGGCGGCTTTCTCAACCGCCCCGCTGTCGCTTACGAAATGTCCAGTCGCGGCGGGGCCGTGCCCGCCACCCTGTACGTAATCAACTCGCGGTCGCTGCGTGTTGCCGGAGCGGGAGCATCGCCCCGCGCTCCGGCCTCAACGGGCGGCATCACCATCGGCGTGTGGCAAGACAACGAGCACGTCTATGTGCTGGTGGTGCGGGGCGAAGTGCGGGACTTTCAAAGTTTCTTCCCGCCTTCGCGTGGCGTGGCGTAGCGCGATGGTTCGCGTGGTGAGGGCGCGGCGCTAAATTTGCACAGCTTGATCACGCCCCTGCCTTCACCCCGTCTCGCCGCCCATGAATACCGCCTGCATCCTCGATTCCGACGACGCCATCCGCCAACGACTTCACCTTCATCCACGAGCCACCACTCGCGACATCATCGCCAGCCTGGCAATGGACGATATCGAAGTTTCTGTCTACCAGGTCCGCGACATCATGCGAGAACTGGCCGCCGGGCAGGAGATTCCGCTGGCCGCGATTCCCACCGCGGCGAACTTGGGTATGCAGCGCGGCTTCGCCTCATAATGGGCAGATTGTGGCCAGGCCGGCGATGACGCCCGGCGGCAGGCAACAGCCCTTCGAGCGGTTCGAGGTGCATTGGCTCAACCGCCCGCAGCCGCACCGGTGGGCGATGACTTCGCGATGGCGTGTGGCCCAGCATTTGCTTCGCTTTTGCAGCGACATTCTTTCGGGGCAGTTTCGCACAAGGAGCGATGACTTATGTTACGCCTCAGTCTTTGGGCCTGCGGCGCGCTGGCGCTCGCGGTCGTCTTCGATAATTCGGTGTCGCCAGCCAACGCCCAGGCGCCCCGGGGGCCGCGAGATTACTTCGACCGCGGCGATTACCGCGACCAGGTATTCGACGGTCAAGTGTACGACGATCCTTACGCTGACCGCGCCTACGACAACCGCAGATCCAACGATCGAACTGAGCGCCGCTCGTCGCGCACGCGATCTGATAGCGCCCGCTATGACAGCAATGAGGAAAGTTTCAGCGAGGCATATCCTTACCTGCCGCCGTCGCGCAGTCGAACTCAGCAAGAAGCCGACGAAGACAACGATCGTCGGCGCCCTCAGACTCCTTCGCGTCCCGCGACGCGCTACCGCCGGCACAGCAGTGGCTACGTGGAGCGTAATGACTACGCGGGCGCGCCGGTGCATCGCCACTACTACGGGGGCGTCGATCGCTACGATTCGCCGGGCTATTTAGATGACGCAGGGCGAGCGAGTTCGCTCTCAAACGGATACTCGTATCGCGGCGTTGAGCAATACCGCGACGGCTATGGCCGCGGTGTTCGCACCAACGACGTTTACCCGCTGCAGCGCAACGTCAATCCACGCCGCTGGCGCGGTCGCGATCTGAACGGTTCCGTCGCGGCCGACGACGAAGACACCTCCGGCGCCGAGGAGACGGAAGACCTGATTCGCAAAGAGCTTTCCGTGCGGCCTGGAGCGAACCTGCGCGTCTCCAGCAGCGGCACCTATACCTTCCGCAACTATTTGGACCAGGGCAACCAAGTCCATGCCCGGTTCCGTTCGCCGGTTCATAAGCGTTGGGAATATAGCCGCGGCCCGTGAACCGGAATAGGGAAGACGCGCGAGGCATGAAGGCGCCGCTGGCGAGAGATGCGCGGTGCTATTTCGTGCCGTCCTGCGCCAGGAGCCAGTCCTCGAGCACTACGTGAATCACAAACGGCGCGCGCAATAGCGCGGCGCGCGAGGAGAGCAACTTGCCCAGCC
>DASVHB010000734.1:0-10240 GCA_036379195.1 Pirellulales bacterium | reverse complement strand
GCGTTTTGTGGTCTGCCCTTCAACGTGCGTCTTGGCGGCGGTGTCGGGAAAGCCTAGCTGGTCCGATGAAGCAGCACGTTCGCCACCCAGTGGCGGAACTGCGCGATCAGCGCCGTCGTGCCCGTCTGCCCTAGTTGGTTTAGGAAAGGAATCAAGTCGGCACTAGCCAATTGCGGAAACGAAAGGCTCTTGGGCCGCACTTGGTAAGCGCCGGCTTCGAGATGATGAAAGGCCAATCCTTCGGTGGTCACGCGCCACACTTCGGGCACGCCTAGCGCCGCGTAAATGGTCATCCGATCCAACGAGCTGTGCGTGACGTCCATTTCGATCGCGAGGTCCGGTGGCGGATCGATGCGCAGGTCCAGGTGCGTCTTGCCCGCTAGCCGCCCGGCGCTGGCGATCCAGTAACAATTGTCGGGTTCGAGACCTCGTTGTTTTCGCCGCCGTCGCAAGGTGACGGTGCGCCCCGGCTCGTACGGCAGTTGTAGTTCCTGTACGATTACGTCGACGAACATTCCTAGAATGTAGGCGGGCCGTTCGTGTTCCCAAAGCGGGCTCATGATCTCCAGAGTTCCCCGATCGTAGGTGAGCCGGAAGCGGCGCGTCGCTTCGAAGGCGCGCAAAAGCCGCGTATACGTGCGCCAGTCGATGTCGTGCAGCACCGCCGAGGGTTTGATCGTCGAGGGGGCAATCGCCATGAACCGGATCCTCCGCGAAACGCCAGGAACGGCCGTTACGGATATTCTACTCGAAGTAGCGAACAGCGACGAGGAAGCGTACTTTGCCTTAGCGCTTTCGTCGCCGCGCCCCGTTGGTGGCGGGTCGCACTTCGATGCCAGTCACCAGCAATAAATCGATGTGATCGGAGACGCCGTCCGGTTGGTACACGTGGATCGTTCGCCCCTTGGGCGCCGACGCCATGAACTCTCGGCCATGCACCGGAATTTCCCGCCCGTCGGCCAGGTGAAGCACGAAGGGGTGAAACGGTTGCGCGTCGTAAAACTTGCGGATTTCTTCGATGGTCATGGCGATTCGTGCCTCGCGTCTCTGACGCTTATTTTAGCCGCCAAGCCCTGCTGGTTCTATACCCCACCCTTGACAACCCCGCCGCCAAACAACCGCGTCGGTCCTCTCGCGACGCGACAGGGCTACGGTACAACCTGGCTAGTTTCGGGCCACACAAAAATGTGTCCCTTGCCGCGGCGGTCGCCAGTGGCCGCGACCAGCCGGCGACCGTCGGGCGAGAAGTCTATGTTCGTTCGGCCTCCTGAATCGAGCCGCTCGACCACGAACAACTCTTCGCGCGTGGCGAGGTGCCAGAGCCGCACCGCGCCGCCGCGACCCGCGCTGGCTAGCGTTTGTCCCTCCGGAGAAAAAGCTAGACAATCGACCGAATGCTGATGACCGGTGAGCGAAAAAGCGTGCTCGCCGGTCGTGATATCAAAAAAGCCGATCGACGCATCGGCCCATGCGGCGGCCAACCAGCGATTGTCGGGCGACAATGCGACGGCATAGAGCTCTGGCGGTTTACCGCGTCTGAAGAGCCGAAATGTTAATGTCTCGACATCATATAAAAAAATGACACTGTCGTTTTCCACTACCGCCGTGTGCCAACCTACCGCCACGAGTCGGCCGTCGCGGGAGCTGACCGCGGGCCACGAACTCGGATGTCCTGCCAATTGCCGGCGATCGAGAAGGGTTGTCGTCGCCGCGTTGCGCACCTCAAGAGTGTCGTCGGCGTACCAGAGCAGCAGCCGATCGTTCGATGCCAGCGCGACTTTTTGAACCGGCATGATGAGTCCGGGAGCGAACTGCGTTAGCGGGCCGCCCGTACTATCGCCCAGCCAAATCTCGCCGCGCCGGGTTCGCACGGCAAATGTTCGCCGATGCGGCGCAAACGAAATCTCATGCGTTTCCGCTGCGGGAAGCGGAAGAGCCGCTTGGCGTTTGAGCGTGGCAACTTCCCAGGCGACGAGTTCTTGCTTGTCGGTGGCGGTTTGCAGCCGATTACTATCGGGAGCAAAGCGAACGTCATAAATCGGTTGCTCATGCTCCGCATGCACCATCCCCGGTGAAAGGTTCGGATTCCACACATGGAGGCTGCCGTCGTCGCCGCCCGAGGCCAGCAGATCGCCGTCGGGCGAGAAGCAAAGCGACCATATGCGGCGCTCGTGGCCGTACAATTTGGCAGACAACGATCTACCTGTCCTGTCCCAAACATCGACCACGCCCGATTGCCCCGCCGAAGCCAGCAGCCCTCGCGCGGGGGACATGGCCACGGCCCTCACCTGCGACGGACGGACGCCCAGTAGAGCGTTTACGCTCCCTTGATACGGGTCAACCAGTGCAACCAGGCCTGTGGCGCTCGCCAGCGCCAGTTCGTCCCCGCTGGTAGAGAACGCCACCGAGTACACGGCTTGCGAAAGCGACGGGAGGGGCACCGACTGCGTACCTGTGAGCGCGTCGAAGACGGTGGCACGGGCGTCGCCGCCGGCGGTGGCCAGCTTCTTGCCGTCGGGCGAGAACGCTAAGTGTTGCACGCGGCCACTGCTTGCTCGAAAGCTATCGCGCAGTTCGCCGCCGGGCAGCCGCCACAGCCGCACCAGGCCGTCGATGCCGCCGGCGGCCAGGGTTTGCCCGTCGGGCGAAATGGCCACTGTCAACGTGTCTTTCTGGCCGGCTTCGAGCGATCGCCGCAGCTCGCCGGTCTCGACATCCCACAGTCGCAGCCAGCCGTCTTCGCCGCCACTAACCAGCAGCTTGCCGTCAGACGAGAAGGCCACACAATCGGCATCGGCCTGGTGAGCCGCCAGAACGTGGCGCGGCGACAAGTCGGGCACGGTCCAGATGACTACGTGCCCGTCGCCGCAAGCCGCCGCCAGGTGTTTGCCATCGGGCGAGAATTGCACGCAGTAGATATTGCCGTCGCCAGGCCGCAGCACCTGCAAGGGCGCGGGCCTCGCCGCTAACAACGAAGACAGATAATGCCAGGCGAAGTCGCGCAGCTCGTCGCCCGCGGGACCGGAATAGCGGTCGAGCAGTTCCTTCATCCGGACCAGGTCGCCGCGCTGCCAGGCCTGATGGGCCAATTTGATGTCGGCCGCATAGAGCCGTTGCCGCAGGTCGGCGTCGCGGGCCACGACCAGCGCACGTTGCGCGACGGCTTCCTGCCGCTGCCGCCAAACCAGCAGGCTGCCGATCGAGCTGGCGACCAAGAGCGTCAGCAGCACCGCGACGAGCAATACCTGATGTCGTCGCCAAAATGCCTTGAGGTGGCCCAAAACTCGCGATCGCCGGGCGCGAATCGGGCGGTTGTCCAAAAACCGCTGCAAGTCGTCAGCCATTTCGCCCGCCGTTGGGTAACGGTCGAGCGGATTTTTTTCGAGCGCCTTGAGGACGATGGTTTCCAGTTCGGCGGGGGCCGATTTGTTGAGCTTGCGGGGCGCGACGGGCGGATCGGCGGCGATTCTCCGCAGCAACTCGGCGCGCTCGTCGGCGGCGAAGGCAGGCCGCCAGCAGATTAGCTCGTACAGCGTCGCACCCAGCGAATACAGATCGGTGCGGTGGTCGATGGCCGATCGCCGCCCGGTGATTTGCTCGGGGCTCATGTAGCGCAAGGTGCCCAGCAAGTCGCCGGTCATGGTCAGTTCAGGATCGGTCTCGACCCGCGCCAGTCCGAAATCGGTGACCCACACCGTGCCGTGACAATCGACCATCAGGTTTGAGGGCTTGATGTCGCGGTGAACGACGCCGAGTTCGTGGGCATAATTGAGCGCCCGAGCGATCTGAATTCCCACCTGGGCGACGCAGCGATAAAAGCCGGCCCCCGGCCGGCTGGCACAGGTGGAAGAATCGCCTCGCGCCTGGTCCGTGGCATGTGCCCCGCCTGCATCGTGCGGCGTGTCAGGCTGGCAGGCCATCGTCGCCTTTCGCTCCGCGAAAGCAGCGCTACTTTCGCAGAGCGAAAGGCGACTATGCCCGGCGCCATCGCGCGGCGTGGTGGGCGGTCGAGTTAACGTGGTATCTTCGTCGTCGGCGGGCGACGGCGCGCAGGCGGCCAGCTCGGCGACGACTTCTGGAAAGCGATGCCGGGCCCCACGCGTCTCGCGCAGTTGCCGCACGACGTCGGCCAGCGTGGGGCCTTCGACCAGCCTCATGGCGTAGTAATACACGCCCCGTTCGCAGCCGACGCCGATGACGTTGATGATGTTGGGGTGATCGAGCTGAGCGGCGGCGTGGGCCTCGTTCAGGAATCGCTGCCGCTGACGTGGGTCGAGCATTCCGGCAAAGGGCAGAATCTTCAGCGCCACTCGCCGGCCGAGCGAACGCTGCTCGGCTTCATAGACGACCCCCATGCCGCCGCGGCCGATTTGGCGCAGCAAACGAAAATCGCCGAGCGTTTTGCCCGTCCCGGTGTCGCTGGCGTCAGCAGTGTCTCGCGCGATCGCCGCCGGTTGCTCAAGCCCGGCGTGGTGAATCCAATCGAGGCTCGCCAAGCAAGCCCCCAGCGCCTCGGCCAAGTCGGGGTGCTCGGCCAACAACGCTTGCTGGCTCGGCGCCGCGCCGGCGGCAGCTTGCCGCAGAAAGTCGTCGAGAATCTCGGCCACGCGGCCGGTCGAATCGGTCAGCTCGCCCAAGCGGTTATTCATCGCCGCCTCACACCGATTTGCCAGAAGGTCTTCCGCCGGCTCAACTAACCTCTTGCCAGCACACAGCCTAGTGGCGGCGACGCCGCGAAGCAAGCAAATGCCCCGCGCCGCGACTAATCTGAATCACGCTCGGGGCTGCCGCCTCGGATGCGCTGCGGCACCGGCAGCTCGATGGTGAACTGTGTGCCTTTGCCTTCTTTGCTCTGCACATCGATCTGCCCGCCGTGCGCCTCGACAATTTTTCTCGTCGTCGGCAGGCCCAGGCCCGAGCCGCTGGGCTTGGTCGAGTAAAACGCCTCGAACATCCGCGACAGCGTTTTCTCGCTCATGCCGCAGCCGTTGTCGATCAGGTGCAGTGCCACCCCGCGCGGCGTCAGCTCGGTGGCCACCACTAGCGTGCCGCCGTCGGGCATGGCCTGCTGAGCGTTTAAGATCAGGTTTAACAGCGCCCCGCGGAACGACTCGCGGTCGAGCAGCACGCTGGGCAAGTCGGACATGAGGTACGGCAAGATCTCAATTCTTGCCTCGACGGCCTGCGGGCGGTAGAACTCCAGAATCTGCATCAATTGCTGATTCAGGTCGGTCGGCTCCAGCCGCAACTGGCGCACCTTGGCAAAGTTCAGAAAGTTGTCGAGCAGCTCGTGCAGCCGCTCGCACTCTTGCTGCACCACGGCAATCTTACCCAGGGCCCGGCGGGTACGGGGCGAATTGTCCTGCTGAAAATCTTCGGCGAGCAGCTCCATGTTGAGCCGGATGGTCGAAAGCGGGTTTTTGATTTCGTGGGCTAGGCCCCCGGCCAGCCGGGCGATCTCGGTGTATTGGTCGATCAGCCGCTGGTTTTCCGCCGATGGCTGGGCGTTTGGCGACTTGGCATTCGGTTCGGGCGCGATCATAGCGTCATGATACGCGAACCCAGAAGAATCTTCATTGGCCGTCCTCTAAACATCTGATCCGGCACTGGTTATGCTAGTGGGAAGCCTCCTTTTTTGCCCAAAATGCCCGGATTACGTATTCCGACGAGGCCAACCGTACGGCTGCCATGCACCCAAGGTGAACGATGCGAAAGTGGTTCGCAGTAAGACGTTCCGCACAAAAAACCGCTCCCAGGCGAAATCACCGGCGCCATGCCGACCGATCCGCCCGAGGCCATCTCGAAAGCCTCGAGTTGCGGACGCTATTGACCGCTCAGTTACAGATCACTCCGGTCAGTGCCCCGACCAGCGCCGTCGAAGGCTCGCTGGTTGACTACAAGTTTCAGATCCAGAACGTTGGCGACGCCACCGCCTCGAATGTGTCGTTCTCCGACACGCTGCCGGGTACGAGCCAGTTCATCTCGGCCTCGACGTCGGCCGGCACCATTGCCGAGTCGGGCGGCGCGGTCAGCGCCAGTTTGGGAAATCTGGCGGCTGGCGCTACTGACATCGTCGAAGTGCGCGTGACGCCGACAGCCGCGGGCACGTTGAACAACAGCGCTTCGGCGTCCAGCCCCGATGCACCAACCGTCACGACCACCGCGTCTACCACGGCCACGGCCGCCGACTCGTCATCGACCGACCTGCAACTGGCCGGGCAGGCAACACCAGCGTCCGTCGTGCCGGGCCAGCCGCTGCACTACAGCTTCACCATTACCAACACTGACGCCAGCCACGCCGCGGCGAACGTCGTATTGACCGACCAACTTCCTAGCGGCGCGGCGTTTCTGGGCGCGACCACCGATGGCGCTAGCGTCGCTGAAACCGATGGCGTTGTCACGGCGACGATAGGCACTTTGGCCGCTGGCCAGACCGCTCACGTGATCATCGACGTCATGGCCACTGCCGCCGGTTCGCTGGCCGACTCGGCGTTTGTCACCACCGACTCGGGCGATCCGCAGCTCTCGAATAACCTGGCCACGCTGGACAGCACCATCGGCGATGCAGATTCGGCAGTCGCCGCCGACTTGGCGGTGACGACGACGCCTCCCGCCGGGACGGTCTTGCCAGGGCAGGCTGCCGTCTATACCGTCACGGTCGCCAATCAAGGCACGAACACCGCCTCGGGCGTCGTGTTGTTCGACCGGCTGCCTGACGACGTGCGATATTTGTATGCCTCGTCGAACCAGGGCTTGGTTTCTGAAGGCAATAACATGGTGAACGTCAACGTCGGCGACTTGGCGCCCGGCGCCAGCGCCACCCTGACGCTGGCCGTCTCGCCATCGGCGAGCGGCCCCCTGAGCAACTACGCCGCGGCCGCGTCGGCCTCGGGAGAGCTGAATCCCACGAATGCCGTCGCGACTGACCATCTTACCGTCAGCGCAACACCGCCAACCGCCGCCGCCCTGGCGGTGACCAAGACCGACTCGGCCGGTGGAAGCACGATTGCGCCAGGTCAGCCGCTGGCATATACCATCACGGTCACCAATCAAAGCGGCAGCAACGCGGCGAGCAACGTCATGCTCACCGATGTGTTGCCCGCGGGGCTGGCGTTCGTTTCGGCGCAATCCAATGCCGGCGCCACCGCGGGAGGCGCCAGCTTGGGAACGGTCAGCGTTGTCAACGGCAGCGTCGTCGACAGCATCGGCACCTTGGCCGCCGGCGCCAGCGCCACACTGACCGTGGTGACCACGCCCACGCAGTTAGGCCCGATCAACAACATGGCGATCGCCACCACCGATTCGGGCACCGCGACCAACATCAACCTCGCGGCTGACAATGTGATGGCGGTGGCGGCCGCCGCCGGCACGGCCGATCTGCAGGTTACAAAAACCGATTCCGCGGGCGGCGCCCCAATGCGGCTTGGGCAGCAACTCACCTACACGATCACGCTGAGCAACCAAAGCGCGACCGCGTCGGCCAATAACGTGGTTTTGAGCGATCCGCTGCCTTCGGGCGTGGCCTACGTTTCCGGTTCGGCAACCAGCGGCATTGTGGCAGAGTCAGACGGAATCGTCACCGACCACATTGCGGTGCTTGGGCCAGGCCAAACAGTAACCCTCACGGTGACGGTGCTCGTTACAAGGCCAGGCGCGATCCAAAACACCGCCGTGGTGACCAGCACGCAAGGCGACGCCACGCCTAGCGGCGTGGTCGGCGCAGACCTGGTCACCGCCGTGCCTGCCGGACCGGCAGGCGCCGACTTGTCGCTGACGGCCACGCGTTCGTCGAACAACGATCTGTTCGTAGCCGGCCAGGCAATCACCTATACGATCAAGGTGACCAACGAGAGCGCCAGCGACGCGGCGGGCGTCATCATCACCGACGCATTGCCGCCGGGCGCGGTTTTCGTCTCGGCCAATTCGACCGTGGGCAGCGCCGGAAACAATCAAGGCGTGGTGGTTGCCGCCAACAATACGCTCACCGACAATTTGGGCATGTTGCTCGCCGGCCAGACGGCCACGCTCACCTTGGTGATCATGCCGATGCAAACGGGCATTACGCTTACCAATCACGCCGCCGCCTCCACCGCCTCCGGAGATCCGAATCCAAACAATAATACAGCCAGCGACTCGGTGGCGATCGCGTCAGGTGTGTTGCCCGTCAATTTCTTATTGTCGCAGAGCGCCTCGCCGACCGGCGTTGCCACGCAGCAGGAGCTGACATACCACCTGAATGTCACGAACAACAGTCCTAACGTGGCGCTTAGCGTTGTGTTGACCGATCAGCTTCCGTCCTCGATGACTTTTCTGTCGGGCAGCTCGCTCAGCGGCACGGTGGAGGACGTCAACGGCTATGTGATTGCCGATCTTGGCACCGTGTTTTCGGGAGAAACGGTCCCGGTGACGCTCGTCGTCCGGCCAACGCAGGGTGGCACGTTTGCCAATACGATCGTCGCCACCACCGACTCCGGCGCGACGATTCCGAGCAACGGGGTGAATACCACGACGACGCTTGTCAATGGCGGCGGCGGAGGCGGCGCGAGTCTGTCGCTGGCGGCCACCGGCCTGCCCGACCCCGTCTCGATCGGTGGCAACCTGACCTACACCGTTACAGTTAACAACAGCGGCGGCTCGGAGGCCGACGGAGTGACGCTCAGCGATCCGTTGCCGCCGGGCGTGGCGCTGGTTTCCGATTCGGTAAGCCAGGGCACGATGAGCGATTCCGGCGGAACCGTCACCGCCCAGTTGGGGCGAATCGGCCCGCACGCCTCGGCGACGCTGACGATCTTGGTTACGCCTTCGACGGCCGGTGTGCTGACGAACACGATCACCGTGGGCACCACCACACCCGGCGCGGGCGATGGCACCACGACCACCGTCACCACCACAGTGCAGCCGGGTGCGCCGCCGACGCTCTGTTATTTGCCGGGCCAGCCGGGCGACGGCACCGACGCCACGTTTGTGAGCAACCTCTATCGCGAGTTGCTGGGACGCGATCCCGATGCCTCGGGCCAGGCGTTTTGGCTTGGGTTTTTGGCCAGTGGCGGGCCGACGGGCGCACTGGCGCAGCAGCACATCATGGTGCAAGATTTCCTGGCGTCGAACGAGTATCGCGCCCATCTGGTCAATTGCTTCTACGAGAACTTTCTGCACCGGGCTGCCGACTCGGGCGGCCAGCAGTATTTTGTCGGGCAACTTGGCGCCGGAGTCGATCCCCGCACCGTGCTGGCAGAGATTGTCGGGGCGCCGGAGTACACCACCCTTCATGGCGGCACGAGCCAGGGATTCGTCGATGCGCTCTATCACGATGTACTCGGACGCGCGCCCGACTCGGGCGGCGAGGCTTATTGGACGTCCCAGGCCAGCAACCCTGCGGTGACGCACGCTGACATCGTGCGGGCCTTTGCTTATTCACCCGAGGCCGACCATTTGTTGCTGACCAACTCCACCGGTTCGGCTCTGGCCAACATCACGGGCGACGGCTGGGACACGCTCTACTTTCAGGGCAACCTGACGCAGCGGGCGCAAGACTTCTTCTTCGCGCAGCTCGCAGGGCAGACGCCGTATGACAACGTGCTTCGCAACATGCTCGAAGTCGGCCAGTATTACAACGCCGCCGATGTGTTTCTGCCGCCTACGCCAAGCTAAGGCTTTACATCGCGCGGCGAGGCGGTTGTAATCGGTCCATGAGCGAGGCCGCCCAGTTCGACCCCTATGCCATGCCGGCCGATGCGCTGCGCGAGCCGCCAGCCACTCTTTGGCAGGCGCTGCGGCAGATCGGTCCCGGCATCATCCTGGCCGGCAGCATCATCGGCACCGGCGAACTGCTGCTCACCACCGGGCTGGGCGCCGACCACGGCTTCACGTTTCTCTGGCTGATTCTATTTAGCTGCGTGGTCAAGGTGTTTGTGCAGGTCGAGTTGGGACGCTATGCCATCTCGTCGGGCAAACCCACGCTGGGCGCGCTCGATGCGCTGCCCGGCCCGCGGCTGGGAACCAACTGGATGGTCTGGTGGTGGTTCGGCATGTTGCTGGCCACCATCTTTCAGTTGGGCGCCATGGCCGGCGGTGTGGGGCAAGCGCTGCACTTAATGGCGCCCGCCGCCGCCGAAGGCATGGTCCGAACCATCGAGCCGTTCTGGCCGGCCGCCGCCGAAACCCTCGAACAACATCCCGATTATCCCTGGGCGATCCTCACCGCGCTGGCCGCCATCGGGCTGCTGCTCAGCGGCGGTTA
>DASVHB010000733.1:0-8871 GCA_036379195.1 Pirellulales bacterium | reverse complement strand
CCAAATCTCGGCCAAGGCCGGTGGATCGCTGTTCTGGAACACCCGGTAGCTGATCAACGGCCACTCTCCAAATCGACAAACACCTCGCCGGCCTCGACCCGCACGTCGAAGCGCGGCTGCACAATCGTCCGGCTTGTTTGATGCTGCCCGCTGCGAACGTCGAACTGCCAGCCGTGCCAGGGACAGGTGACGATGTCGCCGGTCAGACAGCCGCCCGCCAGCGGCCCGCCCTGATGCGGACAAATGCCGTCGAGGGCAAAAAACGCGCCGCCGACCTGAAACAACGCCACGATGCGATCACCCGCCACGCGCTCGATGGCTTGTCCGTTCGGGCATTCGTCGACTCGGGCAATGCGGACCCAGTTGGCCATCGTATACTCTTGGCTAAGCGGCCTGCGTCGTGCGACCTGCCGCCGAACTTTGGCCCGCCACAAAGTCTGGGGCCTGGCCGGCCACCAGGGCCTGCCCCACCGCTGCGCGCGAGGCCGTTTCGTTCGCGGCGGCGCGAGCGGCGGCCGCTCGCTTCTTGGCGGGCCGGGTGTCTTTCCAGCGGCGATGCAGCCACCAGTATTGCTCGGGCGATCGGCGAATGACCGTTTCCAGCACGCTAGTATACCATTGCGTCAACCGCGGCACGCTGCTGACGTGCTCCTCGCCGCTGCGCGGGTCGGCCACGGCGTCGAGTTTCAGTTCATATCGCAGGGGGCGATCGAGCCGCCGCCCGGCGCCCACCCCCAGCGGCGCGTCGTGGCCCAGAGCAAACAGCGCAATCGCCTTGTGTACCGAAGCCGGGCGACCGAAAAACTCGACCCAGCAACCGCGGCTGCCGGCATACTGATCGGCCAGAAACGTCATGTGCCCGCCACGCGAAAGCACCTCGACAATCTGATCATAGCCGCCCTTCTTGGGAATCATATGCTGTCCGGTGCGGCTACGGAAACGGTTGAGAAAGTCGTCCAGGTAGCGGTTGTCGAGCGTGCGGGCGACCGTATACGAGGGGAAACCCAGAATGCCCATCAAGTAGCCGGCCATTTCGAAGTTGCCAAAATGGGCCGACACCACCACCACCGGCCGACCGCTGAGCAGCAAATTGGTGAGCGTCGGCGCATTGACCAGCTCGATGAAATCGCGCCAGTTCGTCTCGTGGATTTTTCGTGGCGCATGGGCGATTTCGACAATCAGGATGAACAAGTGCTCCCACATTTGCCAAGCGATGCGCCGCCGCTGGCCGTCGTCGAGTTCCGGAAAGGCGTGCCGCAGGTTGTCGTCGATCACCTGACGACGAACCCCCAGCACATTGGCAAATAGCGTGGCGCCAGCGGCCGCCAGTTTCTGGCAGGTTTCCATGCGCAGGGCCTGCACCGCGCAGATCAACACCCGCACCCACCAATACACCAGGTATTGAACCACGTGGCACTCCTTTAGCCGTCCTTGCTTTTTCCGGGTCGGCATTTTGGCAGAAAAACTAGTGGCGAACCAGACCGCCGCTTCGACCAGGTAATCTCGGCAAATACACGCATCGTCGGCCGGCAAGTTCAAGCCGCGTCAACGCGATGCCCGACGAAAGTAGGGCTGCTACTATGACTCCGCACCGATGTTCCGCCAGTTTGCCTCGCCGCGCTAAATTGCCAAACGGCAAGGCCGTGATCGCCTGGGCGATGGTGGGCATTGTCTTTTACGAGCTGGTGTTTTTCGTGGTGGCGCCGTGGTGGCATCCCGACCGCGAATATGCGGCCCGGCTGGTGCAGCTCCAGGCGCGGCTGGCCGAGCAGCCCGGTCGCCCGCTGATGCTGGTGATTGGCAGCTCGCGGTGCCTGCTTGGCTTTCAGCCGCAGTGGCTGCCCGCGGCAGACGGAGCACAGCGCCGCCAGCCGCTGGTTTTCAACTTCAGCCACACCGGCGCCGGTCCGTTGATGAACCTGCTGGAAGTGCGGCGGTTGTTGAGGGCAGGCATCCGGCCCCAGACGATCGTGCTGGAAGTCATGCCGCCGTATTTGGCCAACGAATGGCGCGCGGTCTACGCGCATGGCGTCGAGGCGGCCGACGCGGCGGTGGTGCATCGCTCGACGGGCAATTGGTCGTTCGTCGAGGACACGCTGCGGTGGCGGCTGGCGCCCTGGTATTATTGCCGCCAGGCGTTGCTGGGCCGTTGGGCGCCGCGATTCACCGCCGGTGAGTTTATCCCGGTCGGTCCCTGCGGCAGCTTTCCCCATCTGGAAGAAAGCGTGGCCGAGGACGAGCGGCAACGGCGTGTGCGGCACGAGCGCGAGGCCTATTCCGACGCGCTACAAAACTTTGCCGTGAGCGGCAGCTCGCGGCGGGCGATGCACGAACTGGCGGGCTTGTGCCGCCGCGAGCAGATCGAGTTGATCTTGCTGTTGACGCCTGAGGGAAGCGAGTTTCAGCGCTGGTACACGCCCGAGGCCCGCCGGCAGGTCGATCAATTCTGCGGCGAGCTGCGCGAATGGTACAACCTTGAACTGATCGACGCTCGCGATTGGCTGAGCGACGACCAGTTCAGCGATTCGCACCACATGCTCGCGCGGGGAGCGCGGGAATTCACGCGCCGGCTGGCCGCCCGCGTGTTGCCACACGCGCTGGCGGGCCGTCAACCGGGCGCGTGGCAATAGGGCAGCGGAAAGATGTACGCCGAATAGCAGCGGCCCTGGTTCGACAAGGGTAAAACCTGGGCGTCGCGACATGGCGGGTCTTTCCGGGAGTTGCGAGTGAGATTGCGGCCCGAACGCGTTGTCTGCCGCGCATCGTATGGTTGTCGTTTTTCCTAAAACAAATATATTGGCGTTCAGCGCCGGCAAAATCCGGCCCGCCTGTCGTGGAAGTGGCTTATGTGCGGGGCTCGGACGCTTGATTGTTCGATCATAAACGTCACGGGAGGACGCGGCATGGCCATCGGCCGCTTGGCCACTCAGATCTCAGAGTTCATCCACCACAAGTTCCTCTGGTTTCTCATCGCGTCCTACGCGGTGGCGGCGGTGGCGCCCGGCTTTGGTTTGTGGCTGCGCGACGTCTCGCTGGGAGAGCTGCATACGTGGGGCGGCGGCACGCGCGTCTCGCTCAGCATGTTGATGCTCTCGTTCTTGCTGCTCAACGCCGGGCTGGGCATCGATCCCGCGCGGCTCAAGCTCTTGTTAAAAAGTCCCGCGGCCTTGCTGGCGGGCCTGGCGGCGAACCTGCTGATTCCGATCGCCTTTATCTTCGCGGTCACCCAGATCATGCGGCTCTGGCATAATCCCGACGAGGTCCAGAACATTCTGGTCGGCCTGGCGCTAGTGGCCTCAATGCCCATCGCCGGTTCTTCGACCGCCTGGTCGCAGAACGCCAATGGCAACATGGCGCTCAGCCTGGGCCTGGTGCTTGGCTCGACGCTTTTCAGCCCACTTACCACGCCCGTGGCGCTGCACTCGGTCGGGCTGATGACCAGCGGCGACTATTCAGAAGATTTGCACGAGCTGGCCTCCGGCGGCACGAACGCCTTTTTGGCCATCAGCGTGATTTTGCCGTCGCTGGTGGGCCTGGGCATTCGCTTGCTGGCCGGACGCGCGCCGATCGAAGCTGCCAAGGCATTTTTGAAGTTGGCCAACTATTGCATCTTGTTTCTTTTGATTTACTCCAATGCTTCCATCTCGCTGCCGCAGGCGGTGGGCAATCCCGATTACGATTTTCTGGCGGTCATGTTCGCCATCGCGGTCAGTTTGTGCGCCGTGGCTTTCGGCGCCGGCTGGCTGGTGGCCAGGCTGCTCGGTGCCTCGGAGGCCGACCGAATCTCGCTCATGTTCGGCCTGGGCATGAACAACAACGGCACCGGGCTGGTGCTGGCCTCGCTGGCGCTGGCCAACCATCCGCGGGCGATGCTGCCGATCATTTTTTACAATCTGGTGCAGCACCTGGTGGCTGGCACGGTCGATCGGCTGGTTCTTGCCAAGGCAGCAGCCACCCCGGCGCAGCACGACACTTGACCAACCGTTGCAAACCCGTGGCTACGCGCGATCATTCCCTCCTCGACAACTTGCCGTTGACGGCGGCGCGCGGGCGGCGGTATCCTTCCGGCCCCATCAGCCGGTAGCGGACCAATAGGCGCCCGGCTCAATGCATGTCCAATCACGTCGGCCACAAGGGCCGGGACTCCCGAGACTAACATTCGATCTATGTCAGGCTCGCGGCGCGTCGCGCGCCATGGTTGCAAATCGGCGAGGCGTGCCCGAGCGGCGATCGTCTGCGCGCTGATCTGTTTCGCCGGACTGCAATTGGGCCTGTTCGCGGCCGTCGAAACCGGCTTGCCCCAATGGCGCGATCCGCTCTATGGTCGCAAGTTTCACCAACTGCGGCGCTGTTTCGAGGGTGCGCCGCCCGGTGCGATGCGCGTGTTGTTGGTGGGCAGCTCGCGCACCTTCAACGGCGTCGATGCGGCCTCGTTCGAGCGACAGTTGCAGGCGGCTTATGGCAAGCCCGCGGTGGTTTACAACTTTGGCCTTTCGGCGGCGGGACCGCTGACGGAGCTGATCGTCTTGAATCGCCTGATGGCCGCCGGAGTCCGGGCCGATCTGGTGTTGGTCGAGGTGTTTCCGGCAATGCTCGCCGACCGCCACCCGTTGCTCGAGGCCGATCCGCTCGATGCCTCGCGGCTCTGGTCGGGCGACCTGGCGCTGTTGGGCCGCTGCACCACCGATGCGGGGCGGCTCGCGCGGCGATGGGTGTTCGGCAGCCTGGCGCCCTGGCACACGCACCGCTATGCGATTCTCGGCCAAATCTCCAGCCGCTGGCTGCCGCCCGAAGGCTGGGGCACCGGCTTGAGCGAGTTCGATCCGCGGGGCTGGCAGGGGCTCGATGAGCAACGTTGCGCCCCGCACGACGCGGCCGCGCTGGAAGTCGCTCGACTGAAATACGCCGGCGTGCTGGGTGATTTCAAGTTCGGACCCGGCGGCGAGGCGGTGCTCGAAATCGTGCGGCTCTGCCAGCGACACGCGACGCCGTCGGCCCTGGTGCTGATGCCCGAGGGAAGAGAATTCGCAAGCTGGTATTCGCCCGGCGCTCGGCGCAAGGTCGATGAATTCATCCAGCAAACATCGCACGATTATCGAGTGCCGGTGATCGACGCGCGGCGGTGGATGACGGAGTCGCAATTCTTCGATTCGCACCATTTGCTTTCGTCGTCGGCGCGGAGCTTTTCAGAGCGTTTGGCGGGCGACACCGCCCGCCTGATCGAACGCAGCGGCGTGGCCACGGCGGGGCTGCATGCAGAGCGGCGTTGAGCAAGGCGAAGGCTCTGGTCGGTTTTGGTATTTGAAGATTGGAGAGGGTTCTGATCGGTTTCGACGGCCGAAAACGGTGAATTCTCCGCCACGATCCGGGCTTGCCCCGGTCGAGCGGTGATTGAAAGCTAGCCCGATCGCCTCAGGAACTCCCTCGTCCTTCTTTTCGCGTTGCGTCCGCCGCCTTCGGCGGCGGACGCAACGCGAAAAGAAGGCAAAAAACAGGCGGTAGTTTATCGTTCTAGCGGTCAATCACCGCTCCGCCGGGGCGAGCCCGGACGGTGGCGTCAGTTCATGCGCGATTTTGATGTCAAGCTTACGCAGCACTCTAGAGCGATGCTCGGTGTCGAAATGCAACGCCGAAACTTGCCAGCAGCCGTGGTGATCGGGACAGCGATGCTTGCGGCCTTGATGGTGCTGCGAGGAAGTGCCAGCGGCCCCGCCTGGGTGCTGGGTTTTATCGGCGCGCTCGCCCTCTGCGCCGCGCTGAACACGCCATTCCGGCAAGCGATCCGCCAGACCGTCGCCACGGCGTGGGCGCAAGCTTCGGCGTTCCCTAACGAGATACGTCGCATTCCCTGGCGCGCCGTTCTTGTTCTGGTTGTCGTGCCCGACGCATTGCTGTTGCTGGCGCGCGGCAATGGCATTCAGTCGGGCGATTCAAGGCCCGTGGTGATGACCGCCATCAGTCTCACCGGCGACGGCGACGCGGAGCTGGGCGAACTGGTTGATGTTTATTCCAAAAACCATCTGTTCACCGCCGGCGGCGACCTGCCTTACTTTGTGCTCCGCCGCCCGAGCGGCGTGTATTCGCATTATCCGTCGGGCATGGCGCCGTTTGCCATGCCGGTGGTGCTCGCCGCGCGAACGCTCGGCGCCGATCTGTACGACCCGTCGGTGCAGGAGCGGTTGGAGAAAGCGACGGCTTCGCTGCTGTCGGCCGCTTGCCTGGGATTGTTCTTTGTTTTAGCGCTGCATATGGTTCCAGCAGCGCCGGCCTATGTGGCCGCTGTTTTGTTGGCGACCGGCTCAGTGATGTATTCCACCGTGGGTCAAGCGCTGTGGCAACACGGCGGCGTCATCTTTTGGAGCGAAGTGCTGCTGCTCGCCGAATTCCGCGGTTGGCGGCAACCCCGTTGGCGGATGACGGTGCTTCAGGCATTGGCGTGCGCCATGATGCTCGCCTGCCGGCTGTCTTCGGCGCTTATGGTGGCGGCGTTCGGCGCGTGGGTGTTGATTCGCTCGCCGCGTCGCGCGGCCGCGCTGGCCGGCTTCACGTGCCTGGCCGTTGCGCCCTGGGCCGCGATGAACTGGTCGATTTACGGCAGCCCGTTGGGAGCGATGGCGGTGCAGACCGCAGGCGCCTTCTGGTCGTTTACCGACACCACGGCCTGGGCGGGCATTCTCTTCAGCCCGACGCATGGCTTGCTGGTTTATCAGCCTTGGCTGCTTTTGGCGGCGGCGGCCGCGCTGCCCTTCGCGCGGCGCGAGATGCCGAGCGAACGCTCTGCCTTGCCGCCGGGCTGGCGCGCGTGGGCCGCCATGGCCATCGGCCTGCACCTGCTTTTGATCAGCGGCTGGTGGTGCTGGTGGGGCGGTTGGTGTTGGGGCTCGCGGCTGGCATCGGAAGCGGTGCCGCTGGCGGCATTGCTGATGTTGCCGCCGCTAGCGGCTTTGTGGAACCATCGGCGCGGCCGGCAGGCCGTGGTTGCCGTGGCCTTGGTCGGCGCGCTATTGCACGTGCCTTCCGTTTGGTTGCGCCAGGGTCGCTGGTACGGCGGCATGGAAGCGAGCAGTTACGGCGGCGCGCTCTGGAGTTGGAGCGCGCCGCCGTTTCTCTATCCGCTCAGGCGCGTCGACGTCGTCGGGCGGACTTCAACCGAGCGACATTAAATTGCCGGTCGTAGCAATCTCCGGAACGCCACGGAGGGCGTTCCCTACAGACGCTTTGCGACGGAATCACCTTCATTTGGCCGGACGCACAGGGCCCAACTGCGTGACATTGTCTCACACGACTTGCGTGTGGCCGGGCACCGCCACGGTGGGCACCGGGGGCGCGGCGTCCCAGGCATATTGCTCCGGCGCCAACGACAACTTGCTGTTAAGCGCCTCTTCCCACGACAGGGCCTTGCCCGAATAGGTACACATGCGGCCGAAAATCGCCGTCATCGTGCTCAACGCTCCGTATTCGGCTTCGTTGTACGGATTGCCCGAGCGAATGCTGTCGAGCAAGTCGTCGTGCTCAACGACGTACGGATTGCGGTTCTCGCCGCGATACCGCCACTTCTCGCCCTCCTTGCCGGCGATGCGGTAGCCGCTGATGTCGGCCGTGCCGCTGGTTCCCTGGGCGTGTTCCGAGACGCTGTCCCAGCAGTTGGGAATGTGCCGGCAATAGCTGAACATCCGCGAGCCGTCGGGATATTCGAACTCGACGGCGTGATGATCGTAAATCTCGCCGTAGTCGGCGCCGGTGCGCACCTGCCGGCCGCCCATGCCCTGGCCGCGCACCGGGTAGCCGCCCTTCAACCAATTGATGACATCGAGATTGTGAATGTGCTGCTCGACGATGTGATCGCCGCAGAGCCAATTGAAGTAATACCAGTTGCGCATCTGGTATTGCATTTCGGTCTGGCCTTGCTCGCGGGGATGCACCCACACGCCGCCGCCGTTCCAATAGGCCCGCATGGTGACGATGTCGCCGATGGCGCCGTCGCGCAGCCGCTGAATCGTCTCGATGTAGCCCTTTTGATGCCGGCGCTGCAGGCCCACGCCCACGCCCAGGTTTTTCTTCTTGGCTTCTTGCGCGGCGGCCAGCACGGCCCGCACGCCCGGCGCATCGACGGCCACCGGCTTCTCCATGAAGACGTGCTTGCCGGCTTCGACCGCGGCGGCGAAGTGAATGGGCCGGAAGCCCGGCGGTGTGGCCAGAATCACCAGGTCGACGCCCGACGCAAGCACCTGCTTATACGCATCGAAGCCGACGAACTGCCGGTCTTGGGGCACGTCGATTTTGGCCTTGAGACCTTCGTCTCGTTGCAGATTGTTGAGGCTGCCTTTCAGGCGGTCTTCAAACGCGTCGCCCATGGCCACCAGCTTGATGTTGTGTTTGGTCGTCAGCGCGTCTTTGATGGCGCCCGACCCTCGTCCGCCGCAACCGATGAGGCCGATCTTGATCGTGTCGTCGCTGCCGGCATGAGCGCTGCGGGCCAGGCTCAGCCCGCCCACCAGGCCGCCGCCGACTACCGCCGATGTCTTCAAAAAATCTCGCCGCGAGGGAATGTCACGCGGTACGGGCTGGCTGTTGTCGCTCATTTTTTGTCTCCTGGGTTTAGAGCTGCATGAAGTTTTTAAAGGCCGGAACTAAAACGATCTATCGACCCCATCGAGCTTGGGATTTGTTGATTTAATCGTTGAGGCCTCTAGGATTCGGTAGCGGGGGGTAACCCGCCTGGGTTCTTGGTCTCAGCATACGTGACTACCGTGAACGTTAGGGAAACATGGGCGCGAGTAGTGATCGGTCGGGAACAATACGTACCGCCGACATTGGACAAATTGATCGCGGGAGATGATCCGGTGCGGCTCTTCGATGAGGTGCTCGCCG
>DASVHB010000732.1:0-16457 GCA_036379195.1 Pirellulales bacterium | reverse complement strand
CCGGGCGACCACCGCCAGCGCGCCGGTGTCGATCGCCACATAAAGATTGTTCAACAGCCACATGACGTAGGCCATCTGACCGATGGCCGCCAGATGGGCGGGGCTGAGATAGCGGCCCGTGAGCAGCGTCTCGGAAAAGCCAACCAGCATGATGAGCAATTGCTCGCCCAGCACCGGCAGCGCCAGCCGAGCGATGGCGCGGGCCGGACGCGGCGGCCGGGTTTCCGGTCGCGGCGGGTTAATTACGGGCGGCGGTGTCGCGGCGGAGGTCAAGGTCGAGGCGATTAAGTCGTCAGCGGCGGAGGCTGCTCGAGGAACTGTCGCCAGGCGGCCGTGGCAATCGCCGCGTCGCGCGGGCGAGGCACAAACAGCCCGCGCACCCGTGCGCGCAGAATCACTCCTTTTTCCAGCTCGCGCTCGAACAGTCGGTGGACAATCTCGATTGTCGCGTCGTTCGGCTGGCCAATTTCGCACCCGTCGGCATCCTCTGGATGAACCATCTCGGCATAGCTCTCGTTCCAAGCCGACGGACGAAAGACAACGCAGTGTGAGCCAGGTTCACGCGCGTGTGAAGAGTCGGGCCGATCGATGCCCGCCCGCACTACTTCGCACGTCGGCAGACGGCCGTGGGTATGCACCGCCGGGTGGCTATCGAGCCGGCTGGTTTGCACCGAGACCTGCAAGTCGATGGTAGGGCACACCACGCCCTCGAACTCTCGCAGCGCCGCGCGCCAATAGATCTGCGTGCTCACCATCGACGAGGGAGCTTGCGCATACGTCGCGATTAGGTCGCCGCCGCGCTGATAGGCGTCCGCCAGCACCGGCCCACCGCCCCGCGCAACAGATTCGAGCTCGACGCCGAGCACTTCGCAATCTTTCAGCAGTTGCTCCGCGATCACCAGTTGGTGCAGGCCGCGCTGAGGAGCGGCCAGGTCAATCGCGGCGCGGTGCGAACCGAGGTTCAACCTCGCGTCATTCGCGTCGAGTTTCCATTCAGCCGCGCCGGCCATCGCTCGTCATCCGCTACCCAACAAAAAACCCCGCCGCTCACACTAAAGCGAGTCGGCGGGGCCGGAACAGAGAAGAGGCCAAGCGAGATTAGGAACAGTTCCTAGGGATCAGAAGAATGAGTCAAACCACCACTTAGCACTCGACTTCTCTTCACTGCTCCTGATCATACCAGGAAGCCAAGCCATGTCCAGCTTTTTTTGCCAAAAATCTCGCGCGATTCTCAGCCGGGGGGAAGCTGCAGAGAACCCTTGCGGTTTCGTCATCTGGCAAGCCCGACGCGTCAGTCATGCCCGCCGCGCCCGTTCCTTCGCTCCGGTGTCGGGCTTCTAGCCCGGATTATCCATCAGCCCCCGGGGCGTCCGAACGAAGTTGGTGTCACACCAACCCGAAGCGCAAGCGAGGCAAGTTCGTTGCACGTCCTCGCTTGCGCTTCGGGTTAGTGTGGACTGATGAATCATCCGGGCTAGTGGCGGCGTCCAGACGGTTGAAGGCCCAAGGCTCGACGGCCTATAATCGGTCGCGGCAATCACCCGGGAGGCGGTTTTGAACGCAATTGGCGATTACAAAACGGTTTGCGAAAAGGCCGCACGCGCGGCGGGCGACATCTTGCTCGACTGGTCCGGGCGGTTTTCGGCCCGCGAAAAAGGCCCTTCCGACCTGGTGACCGAGGCCGACCTGGCTGCTCAAGAGGCCATTCGCCAGCAGTTGCTGGGGGCTTTCCCCAAGCATGGCTTCCTGGCCGAGGAACAAAACGCCCAGATTCCCAGCCGAGAAGACGGTCTGCGCTGGATTGTCGATCCGCTCGACGGCACGATGAATTACGTCCATCGCGTGCCCAACTACGCCGTCTCGATCGCCCTGGAGCAGCGGGGCCAGTTGCTGGTGGGCACCGTTTTCGACCCCGTCAATCGCGAGTGTTTCACCGCCGCGCTGGGGCAGGGGGCCTGGCTCAACGGCCAGAGATTGAAAGCCAGCAAGGTCAGTAGCTTGTCGCAGGCGCTGGTGGCGGCCAGTTTTCCGGCCGGGGTGGGCCGAAACGACCGCGAAATCGCCGATTTCATCGAGGCGACGGTCCGCGCCCAGGGAACGCGGCGGATGGGTTCGTCGGCCCTGAATCTCTGTTATGTGGCGGCGGGCAGGTTCGACGGCTATTGGTCGACCTCGACCAAAACCTGGGACATCGCCGCCGGCGCGCTGTTGGTCTCCGAGGCGGGCGGAGTGATCACCGGTTACGATGGCCGCCCCTTAGACGTTGCCCGGCCCCAATTCATCGCCGCCGCCACCGCCGAACTGCACCGCGAGCTTTTCGACCTGCTGCACCGCGCCTGAGGGGGCATCGCAACTGCCCCCGATCAGCTCCGAACGGCGACGTTAGGGCGACTCAGATCGACGGAGGTCTGAATATCGTGTTTGACGAACAGCGACATCAGGGCGTCTGTGCCCTTCATGCGCGCGAAAACGTATTCTTCGTTGTAGAGCGGGAAGACCTGGTACATCTGGATTTTCGTGCCGTCCTGGCATTGAACTACTGTGTCGTCTGACGAGAGCGAGGCCAGCAGCCAGGCGGTAAACTTGAGCCCCGGCGCCAGCGGCTTGGGCGGATCTTCCGCGGCGAACGTCGTAAAACCGGCGCCCAGCCATTCACCGCTTTCCGCGGCATAGGTGGCAATTTTCCGCATCCACTGAATCGGCCATGCCCAGCGCCGGTCTTTCAGAATCTCATCGGGCCCGGGCCAATTCTTGTGCATATCCATCACCAGTTCCGCTCGCTGGTAATGTTCCGCGCCGGCGGGCACGCGCAAGTCAACTCGGCTCAAACCGCTCGTGAACAGCACCGAGCAGTCCTGCTTTTTGGCGAGCCGGATGTAATGAACCAAGATCGGGTAATTCGAGGCCGGGACAATATCGCGGAAAACTCGCTCATCCGGCTTGCCGTAGTACTTGCGGAAATGCGAGATCAAATCGGCCGTGTAATCGCCAGGCGCAGTGCAAGCTGCCCGCTTCGATTTGCCACTCGCCTTTTCCGGCAGCTTCGCCCCGCAAGACTTCAGAAAGTCAACGAGCGCCATATGCCGCCGCCCGATCGCCTCACTGAGCACGGTCCGCGGCGGAAGATGTTCGACCAGAAACGGCTGATTGATGTCGGCGCCGTGCTCGACCAGCAGCTTTGCCATGGCAACGCGGTCTTCCAAGTGCTGGGAGCTGGCGACACTGAATACCGGACAGCCCAGATTCGGGTCCGCGCCCAATTCCAGCAGCGTGCGCGCCACTTCGGCCCTTTCGTATGTCACCGCCCACACCAAGCCCGTGTAGCCGTTCGCGTCTTGCTCATTGATATCGGCTCCGAGTTCGATCAGGGCGCGAACCGCTTCGGGCGAATTGTGCTTGGCTGCGTCGTGGACAATCCGCTCCTTCCTGATCCTGAGCTTCTCGAAAAGATGAGGCTCTTCAGCGGCGTATTGACGCATGGCCGGCACGTCCGCCTGGTAGAGGGCGACTCGGAAAACCGTCGCCCGGTCCACCGCATATCGATCGACATCGCTGCCAGCACGCACCAAGTAGGGATGTTTATGGATCTGGGCCGCGGCCTCGAAAACCGGGCGCACCCCGCCGTCGCCGGACGCCACGATCTTGCCGTCCACCACGGCGATCCACTTGTCCTGATACTTCGCGACCAAGGCCGGACTCATCTTCAGATAGGACTGCTCATTGGCGAAGTAATCGGCGTGCATCAGCCGCCGCTCTTCGGGCGACAGCTTCTTGGCTTCGAGCTTAGCCATGTCTCCGCACCTGCGGTTCGATCGTGGAGGGCTAACCGTGGCATTTTGCAAGGACGATTGCTCATGCTATCGCGCCAAGTGCCAGCGCCAAGCACCGCGTGGTGCACGCTGCATCGCGCTACTGAGCCGCGGTGAGGGCTGACCGGCCCAGGGACCGGGAAGAAAAAGGGGCGGAAAACACGCTGAAAACTACCCAAGCCACTCGTCTGGTAAAAAACAGGGAGAGGGGTTGCGCTTTTGATTGGTGGACTCGATCTGGGGCGGCCACCCCCCAGATTTATGGCTGCGGGGTTGTTTCTTGATCGGAGAAGTACCGATTTCAAGTCATTTATCCTAAATGGTTTAAGTGAATGCTGCGGCGAAGCGAGTTTTGGTTTTTGTCAGGGATAAATTGGTTTTCGGCCAGGATCTTGGGCGCTGGCCTCGGTGGAACCGAATTGCAGCGCCCGCGCAAACAAGCCGCCTCTTCCTAACCAGGTGTGCTGCCGACACGAAACTGAAGCGGCCACGAGAATAGCCCCCGTTTTTTGCCTCGCTTGCGCTTCGGGTTCGTGTCGATTCGCTGCCCAAACGCCACCCGGGGCTGCCCGTGGCTTTAACCGGCTGCAACGACTAGCTAAACTGGCAGGATAGTGCCGCCTTGGCACTGTCATTTCCCACGCTTGGCGCCGACGGCGCGCCGCAATTGCGCAAATCGCCGTCTGTCGGGCAGAAGGCAGCCGCCGGCTGTCGTAGACCAGTGCAGAGAGAAGCCCATTGATTTTGACAGTTGGTCGATGCGCTCTGGCAATGATTGCTCTCGCCCTGCTGAGCGGCGAGGTGGAGTCGCGCGCGCAGCCATCGGCCGCCGCGCCGGCCAAGCCCGCCAGAGAAAAGGAAGCCGAAAAGCCGGCTGCCCGAACTCAGGCGGTCGAACAGGCCGAGCCCGACATCCTGTATGTGCTCGATGCCGAGGGCAAATACGTACCGCTGATCAACCACTCGCTGGAAGAAATCCGCCGCGCGCTGCTGGCGCTCGAAGGCGGGCCGGCGGGCGTTTCGCGTCCCCGCTTTCGGCTGAAAAATCTGGCGGCCACGGGCACGGTCGAGCGCGATCACGCGGTGCTTACCGTCGAACTGGAAATCGACGCCAGCGACGACAACTGGGTGCGCGTGCCGCTGAGGCTGGGAGGCCTGGTGCTCGATCGGCCCGCCGACATCGAAGGCGAGGGGCAGCACTTGCTCGATTACGAAACCGCCAGCCATGAACATGTGGCCTGGTTTCGCGGCACGACCGACAAACCGCGGCGCGTGGTGTTGCACGCCCTGGCGCCCATCGAACGCCAGGCGGGCCGCCGCGTGCTGCGAATCAACGCCCCGCGGGCCGTCACCTCACAGCTTACGCTGAAGGTGCCACAGGCCGACGTGGTGGCCGAAGTTGCGAAAGATTCGGTCCTGTCCGAGACGCGGAAGCTCGACGGCGCCACCGAGTTTATGGTCACCGGACTGTCGGGCGATTTTTCCATCGCCTGGCAGCGTCCCGACCAGGCTCGAGTCGATGCGCCGGCGGTGCTTTCGGTCGATGGCCAGGTGGTGGCGCAAATCGATGGCCGCGGCATCCGCACGTCGGCGGCGCTGCGCGTCAACGCCTTCGGGCGCGAGTTTGGCGATTTCAGGGTGCGTTTGCCGCGGGGCGCCACGCTGCTGCCCGACAACGCCGCCGATTACACCGTGGCGCCGGTCGACGTCGAGGGAGCCGCCGATCACGAGCCGCAAGTGGTCGAGGTACGTTTGAAAGCGAAGACTTCGGGACCGCTGTTGGTCAAGCTGGTCACCGACCAAGGGCACGATGTCACGCGCGGCGGCTCGCTCGAGCTTGGCGGCTTCGAAGTGTTGGGCGCCGTACGGCAGTATGGCTATTTGGCCGTGCAGGTCAAAGACGACTGGCAAGTGACGTTTGGCGCCCGGCAGGGCGTGCAGCAGTCAGAAGATCTGCCCGCCGAAATGCCGCGCGACGACGTGGTGGCGGGCTTCGTCTATTACGGTCAGCCCTACTCGCTGCCAGCGAAGATTACTTCGCTGCAAACGCGCACTTCGGTCAATCCTTCGTTTCGATTGCAAGTCGAGCCGCGGCAGTTGGTGCTCGACGCCACCTTCAAATACCACGTGGCTGGAGCGAAGGTGTTTGCCATCGAGCTGGATATGGCTGACTGGCAGCTCGATGACACCACGCTTGGCCCGGCCGGCGTGGTGAAAGCCGCCGGACTCGTTTCCAGCCAAGGCAGCAACTCGGCGCTGGTTCCGCTGCAGCAGGCGGCGACGGGCGAGGTCGAACTGACCTTCAAAGCCCGCCGTTCCATCGCGGCCGACGCGCGGTTGCTCGACATTCGCTTTCCGCGCGCCATCGCCGATTCGTTTGGCGAAGCCGAGGTGAGCATCGTGCCCAACGGCAATGTCGTGCTCACGCCGCGCGTGGGAGAGCTGGTCGGGCTCATGGCGCAAGCGCCCGCGGCTGCCGCGGATGATGAGCCGCCAGAAGACCGAATGCCGCCGCGAGGCACAACGCTGGCTTATCGCATCGACGCCGCCGACGCGCGGTTCGTCGCCGATTTTCGGCTTGCCGAGCGCAGCGTGTCGGCCCGCGCAGAAACGCAAATCAATCTGTCGGGCATGACCGCGAACATCGAGCAGAAGTTTTCTTACAGCGTCGCCAACGAGCCGGCCGAATCGGTGTTGCTCGACGTGCCCGAGTCGCTGTCGCAAGCCGCTCCCGTCGCGGTGAAGCTGGACGGCGACGTTTTAGAAACCGAAAGTGTTCGGATGGCGCCCGACGACGCCGGCGGCACGCGGTTGCGGGTTCAGTTTCCCGAACCGCGGCTGGGCGAATTCGAGTTGACCGCTTCCTATCTTTGGAAGGGAGACGCGGCCGCCGACGTGCCGCCGTTGACGACGGTGCGCCTGGAAATTCCGTTGATCATGCCGGCAGACGAATGCTCGTCGAACGAGGCGTCGGTGGTTTGCGCGCCTGGGCTGCAAGTGAAGCCGCTGGGCAAGGTCTGGACGGCCATGGACGATGCCGCGATCGACCAAGAAGCGAGCGCCCCGGTGACTTCGGACGCCGAAGGTTCTGCCGAGCAGCGGAGAACCGCGATGCGGTTCGTGGCGGCGAGCGCTGCGCCCGAGCTGGCGCTGGCGGTGCGGCGCGATGAGCAGGAGACGGTGGATCGCGTGATGGTCGAACGCGCCTTGGTTGAAACAACGATTTCCGAACATGCGCGGCAAGATCGGGCGGCGTTTCGCTTTGCGACGGCAGCTCGCCGTGTCGGCTTGCGACTGCCGGCGGGCGCGGCCGGCGTCCGCTATTGGCTGACCACCAGTCGCACGGCGCGCCGCGAGATCACGCGCGACGTCGCCGAGCGCGCCGACGAGCGAACGATTCCTCTTCCCGCCGCCGCCGAATACGTGCTTGAACTAATCTACGAAGTCTCGCCGCGCATCGCCCCGCGCGGCCAGCAAGCGTTGGAACTGCCGCGGCTGCTCGGCCAGGTGAGCACGCGCCGCGGATATTGGCGGCTGGTTTTGCCATCTGACGAGCTGTTGCTTTCGGGGCCGATCGGCTGGACGCCCGAGTTTGTCTGGCAACGGCGCTGGTTGGCGTGGTCACGTCGTCCGTCGATCGACCGCGCGGAGTTGGACGATTGGATCGGCGCCGCCAGCGACGAGCGATTCGTCTCGACTGCCGGCAATCGCTATTTGTTCAGCAGCATCGAACCATTGGGAACGCTGGAGATCTGGACGGCCCGCCGGTCGCTGTTGGTGCTGGCCGCCTCGGGCTTGGTGTTGGCTTTGGGCTTGCTCTGGCTTTATTGGCCGGCGGTCCGGCGACCCGTTTGGCTGTTTATCATCGGCGTTACCACGCTCTCGGCGGCCGCGGTTTGGCCCGATGCCGCGCTCGTTTGGCTGCAGGCCGCGGTTCTGGGCGGGCTCTTGGTCTTGATGTCGATGCTGCTCCAGCGGAGTGTCGCGCGCACGCCTCGGCAGGCGGCGCCCTATCGAAGCGGATCGAGTTCGATCGTTCGTCCGGCCTCGACCCACACGCAGGCGCGCCCACTTGGCGCCGCATCGCCCGTATCAACCGAGACCGCCGCGGTCGTGGTCGAGTCGCACCTGCCGGAGGCCGCGCCGTGACGCAAAACATCGGTAGGGTGGGCACTGCGCGCCACAACCTCGCACGATGGGCAGTGCCCACTCTCCACGCACTCGTTTGGCTATCGTTGATCAGCGTGTTGCCCAATGCGTGCGGTGGTGACGAACCCGCGCGCAACTCGCCGCTGGCATATCGCCGGTATTTTGTGCCGGCCGATCGGCCCAAAGAATGGCCCAAGGGCAATGTTTCCTATCTGCCGGTCGACCGAGAAGAATTCGAGCGGCTGGTCGAGGCGGCCAATTCGGTTCCGCTGGGAAAGCCCGCGGCAGGCGCCGCCCAGATCACCGCGGCAGTTTACGAAGCCGCCCTCGACAGTCGCGACCGGTTGGCCGGTGAGGCGCGCTTTAAGATCTCGTCGAGCCGAACCACGCCGGTGCTTCTGCCGCTTTCGCCGCTGGGGCTGGTCGTCGACGATGCCGTCTGGCATGGCGCCAGCAATGCCAAAGCCGTGGCAGGTATCGACGCCAGCGGCCAGTTCTCGGTGCTCGTGGAAGGGCCCGGGACGCTTGTCTCGCGATGGTCGCTGGCTGGGCGGCGCGAGCCGGATGGCTCGTTGCGGTTTCCGCTCGAACTACCGCGCGCCGCCGTCGCGCGCATGCAGCTCGACCTGCCTCCGGGCAGAACGCCAAGCGTGTCGGCCGGAGTACTCGCCGGCGATCACCCGGCCGCCGAGCAGCACCGCTGGGAGTTCGAGTTGGGCGGACGCACGGAGACCTCGCTGACCATCGTGCCTGACGAAGCTCAGGGTCGTCATCGCCGGCTCACGCTGTTGCAGGAGCATGTCGATTATCGGTTCACGCCTGGCGGCTTGGAGGTCGACGCCCAGATTCGGCTCGACGTTCACCATGAGCCGCTGCGCCGCCTGGAACTAGAGCTTGATCGGGGGCTGCGCCTGGTCGCCGCGCAACAAGGCGGCGCGCACCTCAACTGGTCGGATTCCGCGGGGCAGGTTGCTGGCGCAAGCCGCGCGGTGCTGGACTTCGCCGAGCCTCTGCTGGGTCCTGGCCGAACGATTCTGATCACCGCCATCGCGCCCCTGGTTTTAGATGAAAGTTGGACTTTGCCGCGTATTCGCGTGCAAGGCGTTGTCTGGCAAGAGGGCAGCGCCAGCCTGGTCGTGCCGGCGCCGCTGGCGCTGGCGCAGTTGTTGCCGTTGCGCTGCCGCCAATTGAAATCGGGCCCGGCGGCCTCGGCCCGTTCCAGCGACACCTTCGATTTGCAATTCTTCTCCGCCGATGCCTCAGCGCGAGTGTTGTTTCGCTGGCGCAAGCCCCGCGCGACGCTGTCTACGGCGACTACCGTCTCTTTGTCGAGCGAATCGTGCCAGGCCGAGGCTCAGGCCTGGTTTGAACTGGCCGAAGGAGAAAATTTCGTACTCTCGGCCGACGTCGCCGAGGGCTGGTTGGTCGATTCGGTGGTGTCCGCCCCGCCCGGCGCGGTCTCCACTTGGACGGTTGAAGACAGCGGCGCGGCCCGCTCGCTGGTGGTGCAATTGGCCGAACCGCTCTCGCCCACCCGACCGCTGAAATTGCGCATCGGCGGGCGGCGCGCCGCCACGCTCGACGACCCGTTGACCGAGGCCAGCTTGCGGATGGTTAAGTTCCGCGATGTCGTCCTGTCCGATCAATTGCTCGCGCTGGCCCCGGAAGGTCTCTATCAGCTACGCCTCGATGGAGTCGAGCAGCCGCGCCTGCTGCGTCCCGGCGAGCTCACCGCTTCACAACGGAAACTCATCGCCGATTTGCCGTCCGATGCTTGGATCGACCTTGCCACGGCGCAGCCGGGCTGGACCGCCACCCTCAAGCCACGCGCGCCGCGCTACACGGCCGAGATCGTCGTCGATGCGTTGTCGGCCGACTCGCGCGTGATCGAAGATTACCTGATTCGTTGCAAGCCCGATGGATCGAAGCTTGATCGCGTGCTGGTTCGTTTCAGTCAATCGCGTTCGACGCCGCTGCGATGGGAGTCGGCGTCGCCGCTCGGCCCAATCGCGGCTCAGCGTATTTCGCCTCAGGCGGCCCCGGCCCTCGTGGCCGGCCATGTGGCCCCGGAGCATGAGACCGGCGCGGACGCAAATCGCGGCGAAACCTGGGAATTGCGATGGGCGCGTCCCTGTGAAGAGCCTTTCGAGTTGCGCGCCCGCCGCGAAAGCGCCTGCGAAGGCGATCTGGCAATCAGTCTCGCGGCGCTCGATGGCGCCACGAGCCAGCAGGCCGTGATGCGAGTGCGCTCGGATGGCCCGGTCCCCGAAATCCACACCGCCGAGCGGCTGGCTCCATTGCCCCTCGAGTCGATCGCCGCTGAGAGCGGGCCCTTGCCCGAAGCAGGCCGGCCCGTTGCCGTCTATCGTTATGATCCGCTGGTGGAACTCGGCCATCCGCCGACCGCGGCGGTGCTGCATCGCGCGGCGCACGATCCGCCCGGCGCCATGATCTGGCGACTGCGGCTTCGCTCGCAGTTGTCGTCATCGGGCCGGACCCTGCACAGCGCCGCGCTTTATCTGCAGAACAAAGGGCAAAAGTATTGCCAGGTTCGCTTGCCCGACGATGCCGAATGGTTTGCCGCGCGGATTGATGGCCGGGAGGTTCGAGCCGAACAGGCGGGCGATGAACTTCGTATCGCATTGCCGCCGTCGCGCGAGTTCCCGCTGGTGTCGATCGAGTACGCTTCGTCGAATCCGCCGCTGGGCCTGGTCGGCGGTTGCCGGGCGGTCTGGCCCGAAGTTGTTTTGCCCGTCATGTCGCGCGAGTGGCAGGTAACCGCGCCGACCGAATACCGACTTTGGGACGACCCCGACGACCGTGCGCATCTGCATTGGCGAGAGCGGCTGTTTGGTCCCTTGGGCCGCAGGCCGGGCGATCGTCCCTTTGATCCGCAGCGCAGCGACGATTGGCAGGCGCTGGCCAATTCTTTTCGTTCGTCTACCGAAGTTTCGCGCAGCCAGGCCGGCGTTGAACCGTCGTTTGAGCCTTGGCGAAACGAGAGCGATGCGGGTGCCGATGTTCATGCCGCGGCCAATGAATATCGGGTTGCGCTGACAGGCGAGCCAAACGCTTCGGCCTGGTTTGTCCACCGCGGCGCGGTCGAAACGGCCCGCTGGGCCATTGCCGCCGTTGTCGCGGGCGTCGGACTGAGCCTCGCGCGCCGCCGTCCCGAGCTGTGGGTGGCCTTGGGCGCCGCGGCCGCGGTCGCGGCGGTGTGGCTGCCCTCCGCATTGGCGCCCCTGGCGTCGGGAGTCTGGCTGGGCGCGTTGGTGGCGTTCATCGGTCAGGTGTGGCAGCCGGGCGAACGACTTAAGTCACGCGGCAAGAGCGTCCGCGACGATCGCACGAGTTCCTCGGTACAGCCCGCGGCCGTGGCGTCGTTGCTGGTCCTGGTGATGTTCTCCTGTACGTTGACATGCGGTGCGGCCGACGACGAACCGATTGCCCCGACCAGCGACGAGACGAACGCGACGGTCGAATCAGATATCTATCGCGTCTTCATCCCCGTCGATGCCGAGGGCAAGCCCAACGCGCGTTTCCAGGTTCCGACCGGTCTGCTGCAAGAGCTGCGGCGGTACGCCGGCAGTTCCGCCGAGCAACCGGCGGGTTGGCTAGTTACCGCGGCCCGCTACCAATGCACGCTGGCCCGCGATGGAAACCCGGGCCGCCTCGACGTGAGCGAGTTGCTCGTCGAATACCATTTGCACGTCTTCGAGGGTGAATCGCAGATTCGCCTTCCGTTCGATCGGACACAAGCGACGCTGGCCGCCGATTCGGCGACGCTCGACGGTCAGCCCGTCGAGCTTGTTTGGGACGACAAAAGCAAATCGCTGCTTTGCCATGTCGACGAACCTGGTGACTTTCCCTTGCAGTTTCGATTATTACCAAAGGCAGTCGATGCCGGGGAATCGACGGGCTTCGCCTTGTCGGTGCCGCGCGTACCCTCGGCCCGGCTCGAAGTGATCGCCCCGCCGGAAGCGATGCCGGTGGAGATTTCCGACGCGCTGGGTGCGACGAACCAGCTCGCCGACAACCGCGGCCTGTCGGTCGAATTGGGGCCGGTGTCGCAATTCGCGGTGCGTTGGAACCAGCGGCTTTCGGCCGAGGCGCCGGCGGTCGAGGTCGAAGAGTTGCTCTGGTTAAAGGTCCAGCCCGGCTCGGTGGTGCTCGACGCCCGATTGAACTATCAAGTAACCAGCGGTGAACTGCGGCGCGTCGAGCTGGCCGCCGACCACCGGCTGTGGCGCATTCCGGGCGAGGAAGACGCTTCGCCCGCGTTTTCCGAACGCATTTCGCCAGGCGATCCGCTGACACTGAACAGCCCGCAACTGGTGCAGCTCGATCTGGCGGCGCCCGCCGACGATCGGCTCTCGCTGAATCTCTCGTGGCTGTTGACCGGCAGTTCGGGCGTGGGCAATTTGCGGCTGCCGATGTTTCAGGCCGTGGGCGCCCGCCACGTCAAACGCTGGCTGGCGGTGACGGTCGATTCGGGCCTGGAATACGACATCCATAACGACGAACGGCTCGAAGGGCTGCCGCCCGCCGACTTCGCGGCGCAGTGGGGCGGCGCTGACGCGGCGTTGCTGCGCGACGCCTTGGCCTATCGCCTGCCCGAGGGACAGACCGATTGGAGCCTGGCCACGCGGCCCCGCGAGCCGCAAACCACCATCAAGGAGAAGCTGGCACTGAGCTTTGATCGCGCCGGCGCGCTGGTCGAATACGATGCCCAGTTGCGGACGACCGCCGGATTTGTGTTCGAGCATCGCTTGATCGTGCCGCCCGAGCTGCGGATCGACCGGCTCTCGTTGGAGGAAGACGGCACCGAGCGTCTCGCTCATTGGGGGCGCGACGATGCCGGAGTCGTCACCTTGTTTCTCAACCGCCGCGTCACCGGCGCGCAGCGGCTATTGCTGCAAGGCTGGCTGCCATCGCCGCCCGCAGGCCGGATGCCGCTGCCGGTGCTCACGATCGAGCCGGGAGATCCCGCGGTGACCAGCGAGCGGGCCGAAATTTTAGATCGCTCGGTCCGCATTTACCGCCAGCCCTCGGCGCTGCTGTCGCTCACCGGCCTCCGCGGACTGAGCGAAACCGCCGAGCCGATTGCCGACGCCGCCAATCGCCGTTTCGGTCGGCTGGTCGCGGCCTTTAACGCAAGCGGCGATTATGGAGCGACCTTGACCATCGCCCCGAACGACCCGCGAATCGACTCGGCCACGCAACTCGTCTCGCTAAAATTGCTCGACCAAGCGTGGACCGCCGCGTGCGATCTATGGTTCACGGTCGAAGGCGGATCGCTCGATGCGCTGCGTTTCGAGTTGCCGCCCAACTGGCACGGACCTTTTGAGGTAACGCCCGCCGCGGCGGTCGAGGTCTACGATCAGCCAGGCAGGAAGGGCAAACAGCTCGTGGTGCGTCCGCGGTCGCCGTGGCAGGGCCCGACGAGCCTGAGAATCGAGGCTGCGTTGAAGTCGTCGCCCGGCGAGCCAATTGCGGCGCCCGACATTGTGCCGCAATTGCCCGAAGTCGAGCGGTTTGTGGCGCTGCCGGTTCAAGTCGGCCTGGAAGCCGTGTCGTGGGACACGGCGCGGCTGGTGGCGGCGCCGCCGCCCGAGCGACTGGCCGACGCCGGCATGTCGTCCGAAAAATTCCACGTCTATCGCGCGGTGGGCGAAAACCCCCAAGCCTTATTGGCGGCGGCCAGACAAGCGAACGACGTGGCGCGGGTGCGCCTGGCCGACATCAGCGTCGCCAGCGATGACGGCGTGTGGCGCGCGGTGGCGGCGTTTGACCTGGAGCCGGGCGGGCAAACGACCTGCCCTTTGCAGCTCTCACCTGATTGGCAATTGCTCGAAGTCTGGATCGAAGGCGTGCCGGCGGCGCCGCCCACGACGAGCGAGACCGAGTGGCGGTTGCCGTTGCACTCCACTCGCCTGCCACAACGGATCGAAGTGATGGCGGTCGGCCCGGCCGGCGTGCCGTGGCCGCCGCAGCGTCCGCCGGTGCGGCTGGGTGATCTGCCGGTGCAAGAAACGTTGTGGACGGTTGCCGCGCCGCCCGGCCTGGAGCTTGCGACGCACGAAGCGGCGGAGCTGTGCGATGTGGAGAGGTGCGAACTGGCGCGTGCCGACTCGCTGGCGGCCTTAATCGACTTGCCGCAGGAAATCGTGGCCACCACTCCCGCCGATGAGCTAACCGCCTGGCTGCGTCCTTGGGCGCGGCGACTGCTCGCCGCCCGCCAGGCGCGGCGCGGCTTGGGAACGCCGGTAAAGGACCCAGCCTCCGACGACGACTGGCTGAACACGGCGCGGCGTCTGGGCGCCGAGTCGCTCTTCAAGTCGCTGGCCGGTTCGCCCGGCCATGGCGTATCGCCACGGCTTGCTTGGTCCGCGTCGCGGCTCGAATCACGTCGGCGGCCTTACCATCTGCGCGGGGCCGCGCCGGTCGCAAGTTGGCGGCAAAAATCGCTCTCGGGCGAATGGCCGCGGCTGGGCGTCACCGCCGTGATCGCGGTTGGCGGTCTTCTGGCACTGGCCGCCGTGCGTCAGTCCACCGTGCGCGATGCATGGCGTCGCTGGCCACAGCTTTTGATCGTAGTCGGCGGGGTGGTGTGGTGGCTCTATTTAGAACCGAGCGCACTTGGCCTCGCGATCATGGCCTGCGGTTTCTGGTCGGCAGTCCGCTCGCTCTGGCGTCCAGGTTAGTAATTTGCCCCAAGCTGATTGCCGCCGTAGAGTGCCCGAGTTTCGAGCTGCTGCAGCTCTTGCCGGAGCGGGCCTTGCACGCGTTCCAGCGAGCGGGCGATCAGGCGATACTCGGGCGATTGATGATCGAAGTCGGCCTCGCGGAAACGCCGAGCCACCGTTCTCATTCGCCGCAAGGCGAGCTCTTTGCGCCCCGACGCTAGATCGGTCAGAATCCACCAGTAGTGATAAGTAAGACTGCGCGGCGATTCCAAGCTGGCCTGGTGAAACGATTGGGCGGCTTGCGTGTATTGCTGCTTCCAAAAATGTCGCAGACCGGCGGCGTAAAACCAGCGGCCTTGCGCATCGGAGGGCTCGACCACCGCAAGCTCGGTGCTTTTGGGCGTAATCGTCAGCGGAATAAAGCCCGAGTCGTTGCTTTGTTCGCCGCTTGCCGGTTCGCCCCGCACCCACACCGGATTGCGACGCATCAACCTGCCGCAGAGCGACTCGATCTCGATCTCTTGGCCTTCCTTGGCAATCCGTCCGCGCAACACCAGGTTCAGGCTGCCGGGCTGGTTCGGATCGGCCGTGTAATAGCCGGCGGTCACTTGGCATCCGCCCAAGGCCGGGTCGGTTTCGACGGCCAACTCCAACTCGGCCATCAGCCGTGAAAACGGAAACAAGCGATCGTCGTCGGCGGCCAGGTGAAAATTGCCCGCGGGCAGCCAGGAGTGCAAGAAGCGGCCGAGCAACTCACGCTGCGCCGCGGCGTGCGTGGCATCGAGCACGCGGCGCACCATGAAGCTGCCGGGCGTGTCGCCTGTCGGATCGGGCCGATGCTCGATATCAAGCCAAGCTCCGCGCAAGCGTGGATCGGTGCGCACGGCAGCCGACATCTCGCGCTCCAGCACGTTGATGTCGAAGGCCGGCTTGTCTTGTGGCGCCGACTCAGCCGAGGCCAAGGCTCGCGAGGCCAGCGTTAGGCAAATCGCGGCGCATCGCCAAGCGAGGGCAATCGATAGACCCGCGCGCATAGACTGTCCCTTTTTCGGACTTGGAGGCATAAACAAGGTGCCCTTCCAGACTATTTCGGGCGGCGGCCAAATGCAACCCATCGGCTCAGCCGGTAGTGTCCTAAAGTTGGCGGTGCTGATGGGCAATCCGCACTAACCCGACGCGCAAGCGCGGCAGAATCAGCCCACGGCCTCGCTTGCGCTTCGGATTAGTGTGGGCGACCAACACAACTTTAGGACACTACCGCTCTGCCATGCTTTACGATGGCTGCCACTTTTTGATCGCCGAATCGGCCACTTTGAGCAATGGAGTGTAGCGCGGATGCCGCGACTCGTGATACGGATCGTTGCGGGCGGCGTTGTAGCAACAGATCAGCGACCAGCGCGGGTGCGGCGAGCGGTTCTGGTCGGAACGGTGCAGCAGATTGCAGTGAAAGAACAAGGCATCGCCCGGCTCGGCCTCGATAGGACGCAGTTCCAACCGCTCGAGCGCCGCTTCGACACGCTGCGGGTCGGCGCCCGTCTGATCGCCCGACTTGCCGTGGTCGAAGCGGCCCATCTGGTGCGAACCCACCAGCACCTGCAAACAGCCGTTGTCCTTCGTGGCCCGATCGACGGCAATCAGGCAGCTTGCCAGCAGCGGATAAAGACAGCCGTTGTTGTACCAGTAGCCGTAGTCCTGATGCCATTCCCAGGCACCGCCTTCGAACGGCTCCTTGGCTGTCAACTTCGAGTGGTAGTGGTACACCTCACCGCCGAGGATGTCTTCCATCGAATCGACCACGCGCCGGCTGCGCGCT
>DASVHB010000731.1:0-18171 GCA_036379195.1 Pirellulales bacterium | reverse complement strand
GCGAGAAGCCCACCCGCGAGCAACCATTCAACCAAGACGACCCCATCACAGCCGGTCTGCAGCAGGTGCTGGTGTTGTATCCTGGTTCAGTCACCCACTTGAACGCGTCGACGCTGAAGTTTGAGCCGCTGTTGACGACCGGGCCGCGCACGGGCACGGTGTCAGTCAGCGAGCTCGAGCAGCCCAGTATGTTTGGCGGCGGCGGCGAGCTGAATCCAAATCCTCGCCGCAAACCGACCCGCGACAACTATACGGTGGCGGCCCATATCACCGGCACCCTCAGCGAAGAGCAACTCGATGACGAAGAAGAGAGCCCGGCCGAGAAGAGCGACGCCGACCAAGAAGAGGCCGATAAAAAAGATTCGAAAAAGCCTGTTCGCAAGAAGGGCGCCGTCGACGTGGTGCTGGTGACCGATATCGACATGCTGCATTCCGAGTTCTTCCAGCTTCGACCGATGCAGTCGCGCGATCCCGATCAGGATTTCAGTATGAGCCTGGACAACGTCACGTTTGTGCTCAACGTGCTCGATGAGCTGGCGGGCGACGATCGGTTTATCGACATTCGCAAGCGCCGCCCGCAGCATCGTACGCTGAGCACGATTGACGAAACCACCAAACAAGCGCGCTCCGAGGCCGACGAGAACCGCCGCAAGTTCCGGGAAGATTTTGAGCAGGCTCGGGCCAAGGAGCAAAAGCAACTCGATGAAAAGGTCGAAGAAATCCGGCAGAAAGACATCCCGGCGCTCGAAAAGGCTCAACTCTTGGCCTTGGCCCAACAGACCGGCCAACAGCGTTTGGCCGCCGCGGTAAGCCAACTGGAAAAGAAGCGCGACCGTGACGTGACTCGCATCGAGCGCGAGCTCAATCTCGAGATCACCCGCGTGCAGGACTGGTACAAAATGTGGTCGGTGGTGTTGCCGCCGTTGTTGCCGATGTTGGTCGGGCTGGCGGTGTTTTTTAATCGCCGTGCGCGTGAGCGCGAAGGCGTCTCGCGCAACCGACTGCGATAGTGAACTTCACCGCTGGCGAGATTCGCCCGAAATCGAAGGACGGAAGACATGAATGAGATGATCAAGACGTTGAGCTTTGTGGGCGTGGCGGCCTTGGCGCTGGTGGTGGGCGTGTGGACGCACCGCCCGCCCGCCGACGAAGACGAATCGCGGAGCTTCGTGGGCGAGCCGCTATTCAAGGACTTTAAAGACCCGCGCGACGCCAAGTCGCTGGAGATCGTCGAGTACGATGAAGACACCGCCGAGCTTCAGAACTTCAAGGTGGCCCAGGTGAAGGGCGTGTGGGTCATTCCCTCGCACGAAGACTACCCCGCCGATGCCAGCCAGCAGTTGGGCGAGGCCGCCGCCAGCATCATCGAGGCCAAGACGGTGAACATCGAAAGCGACGATCCCGAGACGCATGAAACCTACGGCGTGGTCGACCCTGATCCCAAGAAGCTGACGGTCGGCGCCAGCGGTGTCGGCAAGCTGGTGACGATGGAAAATAAAGCCGGCAAAAAGCTGGCCCAGTTGATCATCGGCAAGCAGGCCGACAAGGCCAAGCCCGACTTGCGGTACGTGCGCAAGCCAAATCAGAACCGCGTGTACGTGGCTTCGATCAAAACCGACAAGCTCTCGACCAAGTTTGAAGACTGGATCGAGAAAGATCTGCTCAAGCTGAACGCCTGGGACGTTCAAGAGGTGGCAATCAAGGATTATTCGATTGTCGAAGAGCTTGGTGGCCGCGCCAGTCTATCGCCGCGCGCGAACATGCAGTTGGTCTTCGACAGCAAGGAGTCGAAATGGAAGGTGCTCGATCTGGAAGTCTTCAAAGAAGAGCCCGAAGGCTTTCAGTCCGAGCCGCTGGCCGACGACGAAGAACTGAACACGCAGAAGCTCAACGAGCTGAAGACGGCCTTGGATGATCTGAAGATTATCGACGTGCGGCGTAAACCGGCGGGGCTGAGCGCCGACTTACGCGCGGGCGAATCGCTGCTGGACAACGAAGAGGCGATGGAATCGTTAATCCAGCGGGGTTTCCGTGTCGCGCGCGTCCGCGATGGGCAATCGCAAGGTGAGCTGGGCATTTATTCCAACGAAGGCGAAATCCACTGCGGCACCAAAGAAGGCGTCGAATACATTTTGCGTTTTGGCCGCATTACCCAGGCGGGCGGCAAAGAAAAAGATGAGCCTGCCGCCGATGCGGCCGAAGGCGAAGCGGGCAGCGAATCGGATGCCGACGGCAAAGGCACCGGCGCCAACCGGTTTATCATGGTAACGGCCCAGTTTAACGAAGATCTGCTCGCCAAGCCCGAACTGGAGCCGTTGCCGGGCGAATCGCCTGCCGCGGATGCCGATTCCGCCGAAGGCCAGGCCGGCGAAGCCAAGAAGACCTCAAGCATCGAGTCGAGCCTCGCCGATGCCGAAGGACTGCTCGCCCAGGCCGGCGGAAAATCTGCCGGCAAAGAAAACGCCCAGCCTAAGACCGAGGCGCAACCTAAGGCGGACGCTGCGAAGGTCGACGACAAGGCCAAAACCGCCGACGCCGCGAAGGGCGACGCAAAGCCCCAAGCCGACGAGGACAAAACAGACGCTGAGAAGTCATCCGACGACAAACCGTCGGCGAAGCCGAAGACCGATCCCGAGACGGAGCGGATCAAGAAAGAGAACGAGCGCAAGCAGAAGGAATACGACGACAAAGTTAAGAAGGGCGAAGAAAAAGTCAAAGAGCTTTCCGACCGCTTCGCCGATTGGTATTACGTGATCTCGGACAAGACCTACCAGAAGATTCACCTGACGCGCGACGACATCGTCAAGAAAAAGGCGTCGGCCGAGACGAAGGCATCGGACGATATCTCGACCGACAAAGATCATTCTTTGCCCGAGTAGCGGTGGGGCCCGAGTAGCGGTGGCCCACCCTACTCGTCGCGTCCCAGGCTCCTCAGCAGTTCAAAGGTGTAAATGCCGGTGTCGTGGCCGTCGCTGAAGGTGATCGAGTAGGCGTAGTTCCCCACCGGACGCATTTCGAGCAATCGCAGCGGTTGGGCTTCGCCCAGCGACAGAATCGGTAGCGCCGTGGCTGGAGGGGGAGGCTGCGATCGCTTTTCGCGGCAAGTGGCACACGGGCAGGCGTCGCGCAACTCGCTAAAGGCATAGCTGCGCCGCCGGCCGTCGTTCCATTCGACCAGCAGTCGCTCGTCGGCCGTCAGGCTGAGATGGGTGGGATGGGATTCCATCACCCCATCATAGCGGCGCCACGGCATTCCGTAGAGTGGCCGCCGTGTTCGGCGCCTTACTGGCGTAAATCCGTGATGAACATGCAGCCGGGGCTGTGGGTGATGGCCAACTCGGGCCGGGCGGCGGCCAGGGCCAACTGCGGCGTCACGCCGCACGCCCAGAAGACGGGCACCTCGCCCGGCTCGATGGTCACCGCTTCGCCAAAATCGGGCCGCAGCAGATCCTTAATGCCAATTGCCGCGGGATCGCCCACATGGACCGGCTCGCCGTGCATGGTGGGGTAACGCGCGGTGATCTCACGAACCTGCTCGACCTGTTCGGGCCGATAGGGCCGCATGCTCACCACCAGCGGCCCGGCAAAGCGCCCGGCCGACTCGCAGGCGACGTGGGTGCGATACATCGGCACATTGCCACCCTGTTCGATATGCCGCACGGGCAGGCCGGCGGCGAGCAACGCCGCTTCGAAGGTGAACGAGCACCCCAGTAAGAACCCCACCAGGTCGTCGCGCCATCGATCGCTGATGTCCGTTGGCTCGCGCGGTTCGGCGATGCCCGAGCGGAACACGCGATAGCGCGGCACATCGGTGCGCAGGTCGGCGCCGGGCGCCGAATGACGCGGTTCTGGGTCGCCTGGCCCAAGTTGCTCGATGAGCGGGCAAGGCCGCGGGTTGAGCCGGCAAAACTCGGCGAACTCGGCGGCGTCTTGGCGGGGCAGAATTACCACGTTGGCCTGCACAAAACCTGGCGCAAATCCCGCCGTCGGGCCAGTGTGCTCACCCGAGCGGATTCTCATCCGCACCGCCGCCGCTTCGCTCGAAAACCCGCGCATAGGTTCATGATTATGCCAGAGGACAGCCCTCGATTATACCACTGTCGCCCACGCCGTGGTTATGCTAAATATCTCGTCGCCATTCGCGGCCGGCGATTTTTGCCCGCCACCGTGCGCATTTGCCCGCTGGATATGTCACAATCGTAGAAGACTTGCTCTGGAGCACACGGCTATGCGGCTGGTCTTGCTAGGCACCACGGGCTACCATCCCAACGAGATTCGTCATACGGCATGCCTGATGCTGCCCGAGGTGGGCGTCGTGCTCGACGCGGGCACCGCGTTCTTCCGCGTGCGCGAGTGGCTAGCCACCGACGAGCTCGATGTGTTTCTTTCGCACGCGCACCTCGATCATGTGTTTGGCCTGAGCTTTTTGTTCGACGTGCTCTACGAGCGACCGATGCGGCGAGTTTCGGTGCATGCCGAGCCGGCTAAGCTGGCCGCGATCGAAGGCCATTTGCTCGACGAATTGCTGTTTCCGGTGAAGCTGCGGTGCGACTACCGCGCGCTGGCCGGGCCGGTGGCGCTGGCCGGCGGCGGCAAGCTTATGCACTTTCCGCTCGATCATCCGGGCGGCTCCGTCGGTTTTCGGCTCGACTGGCCGGGGCATTCGATGGCCTACATCACCGACACCACCGCCGATCCTGCCGCCGCGTATCTTGACCACATCCGCGGCGTCGATCTGCTGGTACACGAGTGCTACTTTGCCGACGCCATGCGCGAGCAAGCGCTGCTCACCGGCCACAGCCACACCACGCCCGTGGCCCAGGTGGCACGCGAAGCCGGCGTTGGCCGGCTCGTGCTGGTTCATTTGAATCCGATGATCAACGAAGTCGATCCCGTGGGTCTTGAGGTAGCGAGGGCGATCTTTCCCGAGACGGTTTTGGGAACCGATAAGCTGGTCGTCGAATTCTAAACCCAGGCGGTGTACTTGTCGCCCCGATACCAACCCGCGGCGCACCATGGGGTGGTTGTGGTTTAAGGCGATCTACTTGCCGCCCTTTTTCGACGGCTGCTTGAGCTTGTCGCGGAACACTTTGTTGAGCTTGCTGACTTTCGGGCTGATGATCGCCCGACAATAGCTCTCACCTTTGTGGTGCTCGTAATAATCTTGGTGATACGGCTCCGCCGGATAAAACACCGTGAATTTGCTAATCTCGGTGACGATCGGTTTGCGGAAGGCGTGCTCGGCGTCGAGCTCTTTTTTGTAGTGCTCTGCCAACTCTTTCTGGTCATCGTTGTGGTAGAAAATCGCCGAGCGATACTGCGTGCCGAAGTCGGGTCCTTGCTGGTTGAGTGTGGTGGGGTCGTGCGTCTTCCAAAACACTTCGAGCAATGCGTCGTAGGAAACCGCCTGCGGATCGTAGGTGATCTGGACCGCCTCGGCGTGGCCGGTTAGTCCGCTCGACACCTGTTCATAGTTGGGATTGGCGGTGTCGCCGCCGCTATAGCCAGAGACAACGTCATGGACGCCTTTCAGTCGTTCAAACACCGCCTCGGTACACCAGAAACAGCCGCCGGCGAAAGTGGCCTTTTCCAGCTTTGCGGCGTCGGCTTTGGCGGCCGGCTTGTCCGCAACATTCGCAGGCGAGGTCTTGGCGGGTTTTTCACGGGGGGCTTTGGCCCACGCAATGCCTACCACCAAGGACAATGCGCCCGCGGTCAACACACTCGCGAGTACTCTCGGCGAGATCGTTTGCATCAAAGGCATGGATTATTCCTCATCGAGCTTGTCAATTGAGTTCGTTCTCTTCACCCGCATCGAGCACTTCTCGCCAGCGCCGCGGCATCGCTCGGTAAGCGATTTGGTAGGCTGGTTCCAGTTTTACATTGACGCATAGGTTCGGCTCGATGAATAGCGGCATGTCGGGCACTTGTTCGCCAACGGCGATCGGCTCGATGTATGCCCGCGTCGTCTCGTCGCACTCGTAAGCGACGCAGGTCAATGGTTTGTCGTCGGGCAAGCGAAACGACTCGCCTGCCAACTCGCTCCAGATAGCCGCGTGAATGCCATCGGGATCTGATTTGCCCGGCGGAAACGGATCGATGAGCAGCAAATGAACTCGGTATTCGAGCAGTTCTAGCGATTTGCGGAGGAAGGCATGAAACGCATGAGTGTTTGACTTGTTACCCGGCGAAAGAATCTCAAGAATAGCCACCACCCGATCGCCGCTTACATGGCGCACGGCGATTGATTTCTTCTTGCGCCGATAAAACTCGCCCTCGGTCTCTGCCATAAAGCGTGTGATGGGCCGGGCGGCCGGCGGCGCTGCGGTGGCAACGGCGCCCGAGGCTGGCCCGGCGTCGCGCCGGTCTTGCAGCGTGAGCACATCCGGTCCCAGCCCCGCCGCCACCTGCTCGGGAAGGGCGTAGTAATCGCGGGGCAAACGGCCTGAATTCAGATCGTCGCTGATCGCCCAAATCCACCCGTGATGGAAGGCGTGAAAGATCCCGTCGGGCACTTTGGTCCAATCGTGCATATACCGCATTATACCGGCTCGAACCGGCATTGCACGCTCATCGGGTTTCGGTATACTTCGCGGCCCGTCGCAGCGGCGTCCCCCTCCCATCTGGCTGCTGGAATCCGCACATGCTGTTTTGCTCTGAACGTTTCCTGCTGTTTTTTACGATTGTCTTCGCGGCTTACTGGGCGTTGCGCTGGCACACGGCGCGCATCTACTTGTTGCTGGCGGCCAGCTTCTATTTCTATGCAAGCTGGAATAGCTGGCTGGCCCTGATCATCGGCGTTTCGACCACCATCGACTACTTGGTCGCCCGAGGCATGGACGCCACCGATCATCCCGGCCGCCGCAAGTTGCTGCTGAGCATCACCGTGGTGGCCAATCTCAGCCTGCTCTGCTACTTCAAATACGCCAACTTCTTCTTGCACTCGCTGGAAGAGGCGCTGCGCGCCGCCGGCTCGACGGCTTCGCTGCCGGTGCTGAGCGTGATGTTGCCGATCGGCATTTCGTTCTACACGTTCGAGGCCATTAACTACGCCGTCGATGTCTATCGCCGCCATGTTCCCGCCGAGCGAAATCTGGCCCACTTCATGCTGTTCATTACGTTCTTTCCGCACCTGGTGGCCGGACCGATCGTGCGTGCTCGCGACTTCTTGCCGCAGATTCGCCAGCGCAAGCACTGGGACTGGGCGCGGATGCAGCTCGGCGCCCAGTTCTTCCTGATGGGGTTGTTCAAGAAACTGGCCATCGCCGACCGCATGGCCATGTTTGCCGACCCGGTGTTTGCCAATCCTGAACAGTATCGTACCAGCGCCGTGTGGCTGGCAGTGCTGGCCTACGCGCTGCAAATCTATTGCGATTTTTCGGGCTACACCGATATGGCCCTGGGCACGGCCCACATGCTGGGTTTTAAGCTGGCCCGCAATTTCAACATGCCTTACGCCGCCGCCAATGTCTCGGAATTCTGGCATCGCTGGCACATTTCGCTGTCGAGTTGGTTGCGCGATTATCTGTTTATTCCGCTGGGCGGCAGCCGCGGCACCGCCTGGCAAACCAACCGAAACTTGCTCATCACGATGACGCTGGGCGGCCTGTGGCATGGCGCCAGTTGGACGTTTGTCGCCTGGGGCGTTCTGCACGGGCTGCTCTTGGTGGGGCATCGCTACTTCCGCGACTTCTGCCGCACGCGGCCCGCGCTCGAACGGGCGCTGGCGTCGCCGCCGGGCACAGCCGGTCGAATCGCGCTCACGTTTTTCACTGTCTGCATGGCGTGGGTCTTCTTCCGGGCGACCACGTTCACGGCGGCGGCGACTGTGTTTGGCCACCTGTTCGCCGCCCATCAGGGTCTGGCCTTGCCGATGCACAAAGAGAGCCTGCTGGTGCTGGCCGGCGTGGTGCTCGGTTGTCATTTGGTGGGCATGGCCGGGCTGTGGCCAAAGTGGTCGGTGCGCGTGCCCGCTCCGCTGCTGGGCATGAGCTACGCCTTGCTGCTCACGGTCACGCTGGTGCTGGCGCCCGACGCCGGCAAGGCCTTCATTTATTTTCAATTCTGAGCGGCTATGCTGTCGCCTACCGATCGCCTTCAAACGCGGCCGCCGAGCGAAGGGCGGCCACCGGGGCCGGGGCGACCGGGCGGTCGCGCACTACGCCGATCGCGCGGCCGCGCGGCGCTCGCATCGGGGGTCGCGTGCTTCATGCTGGTGCAGCTTGTGCTGGTGCTGGTTATCGACTATGGCGACGTGGAGTTGCGAGATCCGTTTTGGGGGCGCAAGCTCGCGTTGCTGCGGCAGCGACTGGCGCAAGAGCCCGACCGCCCGCTGCTGCTTGTGCTGGGCACTTCGCGCACCGCTTTGGGTTTGAAGCCCGCCTTTGCGCCGTTGCCCTCGATGGCCGACGCACGGCCGATGGTTTTCAATTTTGGGATGATTGGGGCGGGTCCGATTCAAGAGCTGCTTGTTCTGCGGCGACTGCTGGCCGAAGGAATACGCCCCGAGCGAATCCTGATCGAAATCCATCCCTTGCTGCTGCACGAAGACTCCGGCTTCGGCGAGCTGACCGCCCTGCCGGCCGCCCGGCTCGGCTGGCGCGATCTGCGGGTGCTGGGCGATTACGTCTATGACCGGCGACTGCTTTATCGCCGCTGGTGGCACGCCCGGCTTACTGCCTGCTGGTCGCAGCGAGTGAACCTTCAAATGCGTTGGCTGCCGCGTTGGCTCGATCCGAAGTGCCAGTTCGATCAGCGCGCGCTGTGCCGGCTCGATGGCGACGGCTGGACCGCCAGCGAGTTGTCTGCCGTCACACCGCAATTGTATGAGCAGTTGGCCCGCATCGCCGTGGGCGCCTATGAGCCGGCGTTCGCGGATTTCCACATTACCGAGCGACCGAGCCGGGCGATCGACGAAATGCTTCGCCTCTGCCAGGCGGAACAGATCGAGGCGGCGCTGTTTCTGATGCCCGAGGCAAGCCAATTTCGGGCGGGCTATAGCGAATCGGCCCGCCGGCAAATCGACGCCTACCTAACCGAGGTGAGCCAGCGGCACGGCGTGCCGCTGTTCGACCTGACGTATGCGTGCTCCGACGCGAATTTCGTCGATAGCCACCACATGTTGCCGGCGGGCGCCGAGCGGTTTTCACGCCAGTTTGCCCGCGACGTGCTGCGGCCGCTGCTCACCGATGGACAAGTGGTGCCGGTTTCGTTGGAAGAAGCGATTGACCAAGGGCCGTAGCGCGCATGGAACGGAACGTTTTAGTCGGCGTCGAACACCGCCGTTACGTCGATCGAGAACCCAGTCAGCAGCGGCGACTGCGCCGATTCACCTCGCCGGAAGATACCCGACTCGGTGTACGCGTCGCCGTGCAGCCGCAACACCGTGATCGTCTCGGTTTCGGGGTTCACAATCCAATACTCCGGCACGCGGCCCTCGGCGTAATCGAATCGCTTGTCAACCAGATCGCGCTCTGGCTTGTCGGGGCTTACGACTTCCACCGCCAGGTCGGCGCCTGTCCAAAAACGGTTTTGCCGACGCGAATCGGCGGCAGACGTCAGCAGCAACAGATCGGGCTCGCGAAATTTATTCGGTCGAATCCGCAGCCTCAGCGGAGAAAACCGCACCTTGCCGCCGCGAGGTTCGATAAAAGCATGAAACACCGAGAACAAAAACGCCAAGATGGCCTGGTGGCGATCGGTCGGCATGGGCAAAGGTTCCAGGCAGCCATCGGTGAATTCGATCAGCCGGTTCGTATGATCGGTGAAGACGAGATACTGCTCGTCGGTCCAGGCGCCTTGGGGCGGAAGGACTTCAACCAGCAGGTCTTTCCAGACAAACGATGAGGGGTCGTGGCCAAGATCAGGCGTGGCGGACATAGGAATATCATAACACGGCCCAGGAGCAAAAACATGCCATCCCGAATCGGCGGGCGCCCGATGTTGCGAAGACACGCGCGGACTGCCGTAGGTTGCGGTTTAACGTGCTTCGCGTTGTTGCAAATTGGGCTTTCGGTGGTCATGGACCGTTGGATGCCTGTGCTGCACGACCCCGAGTATGGCCATAAGCTGGCGCTGCTTCGTGCCCGGCAAGCCGAGCAGCCCGATGCCCCACTGCTGCTGGTGCTGGGCAGTTCGCGATCGGGCATTGGACTGACGCCGGCGGCCTTTCCCAAACTGGAGATCGACGGCCACTCGGCGCTGGTATTCAACTTTGCAATCACCGGTTGCGGCCCGATTCAAGAATTGCAGACCTTGCGGCGACTGCTGCGGCACGGCATGCGGCCGCGGCGCGTGTTGATTGAAGTGCATCCACTGCTGCTCCACCAAGATCATGGCATCGGAGAAGAAACCTGGCTCGATCCGCGTCGGCTCGACCTGGCCGATTTGCCCGTCGTGGGCCGCTACATCGGGCATCCGTGGACTTTGTACGAGCGCTGGTGCCGGTTGCGGTTGTCGCCCTGGTATTCCAATCGGTTTCTGATTTTGAACCGCTTTGCGCGCTCGTGGCTCGAGGCGCAACATCATCAAGACGCCTGGACGCATCTGGCGGCCGACGGCTGGCTGCCCTACGGACGGCAAGAGATCTCGGCGGACGAATATCGCAAAGGCGTCGAACACGCCCGGCGTGAATACGGGCCTATGCTCACCGATTTCCGGGTTACCCCGACGGCCGACGCGGCGCTGTCGACGCTGTTGCAGCTTTGTCGCGACGAGCAGATCGAGACCGCGCTTTACTTGATGCCCGAGGGCAGCGAGTTTCGCGGCTGGTACTCGCCGATGGCTCGACAGGAGATTACCGACTATCTGGCGGATCTGAGGCGGCGGTTTGAGGTGCCGGTCTACGATGCCACAACCTGGTGCGACGACCGCGACTTTTGGGACAGCCACCACCTGCTGGCCGCCGGCGCCCAGCGGTTTTCCGCACGGTTTGGACGCGAGGCCGTGCGCGAGTTCTTGGCCGGCAGCTACTATACTTCACGCGGCCGTCCACGCGACGTTTCGGGAAGCACCAGATAGCTCACAGCGCGCGTAATGGCAAAAAGTGGGACTCGCTGCGCTCGGCACCATATGCATCAAGTTAAGCGGGCAACCGTCTGTTTGCTCTGTAGGGAACGCCCTCCGTGGCGTTCCGCAGCAGGCGAAACGACCTCAATTCGCAGTTCACGGAACGCCACGGAGGGCGTTCCCTACAGACGTTTTGAGGTGGAATCACCTTAACTTGATGCGTGTGGGGACTCGCGGCGCTCGCCCCACCCACCCTGCGGCAAATCGACAAGCGGTTATCGATTCTGCCAGCCCCACTTTTCAGCACGCGGATAGCACCAGCTTGCGACAGGTAAACGCTTCGGCGAACCGCGTGGGCGAATTGCACTCGACGCCGCGCAGCCGCAACAGCGACCAGAACGTGTCGGGCGTGAACCAGGGCTTGCTGCGCTGCGTGGCGAACACCTCGACCAGCGATTCCACCTTGCGGCGGCAGATCGCCTCAGGCAGGGGGACAAAGAGATTCGGATGCCCGAGATCGCCCTCATATTTGGGAATCTCGTATTCGAAAATCACGTGGTTGCGGAAGGCGCACCAGGTCAGCTCGGCCACCAGTCGGTGATCTTGGTGCAGGTCTTCGCGGCGATGCGTGAAGATCAGATCGGGCGACTCATCTTTTTGCAACGTGGCAAAGAAGTCCTTGATCTCGCCGCCGATAAACGGGAAGCAAGTATCGCGAAAGCCCTTGACCGTGATCTTCCGCCGCCGGGCATTGGCCAGAAACAACTCGCCGCCGCGCGCAGCTTCGGCCGAGCGGGCGGTGTCGCCGCTCAGCACCACCCAGTGGACGTCGATTTCACGCGGTCGCTCGGCCAACAGTTGCATCAAGGTTCCGCCACAGCCGATCTCTAAATCGTCGGCATGGGCGCCCAGGCAAAGAATCGAGCGGACCGAATCGCAGGGAAACGAAAGCATGATGGACCGGTAACCTCGAAAACTTATAACAGAACCACACGAACCCGAAGCGCGAGCGAGGAAAGCCCCGGCATCGGCTTGACGCCTCGTTGGCGCTTCGGGTTCGTGTGACTAATGAGCGAACCGCACGCGCAGGCCGCGCCGCCCACCGGCGCTGGCCACGATGGGATGACTTGGCTCGGGCGTGTGCTTCCAAACTTCCCAGGGCGCCTCGCCGCGGGCGTACATGTCGTCGAGGTGCTGCTTTTCTTTATAGGTGTCCATGCAGCTCCAAAAACCTTCGTACTTCAAAGCGCACAGCCGCCGCTGGGCGATCAGCCGCTGAAATGGCTCGGCCACCAGCTCTTCGCCGCGGCGCAACTGATCGAAGATCTCGCGGCCCAATACAAAGCAGCCGCCGTTCATCCACACGCCCGCCGCCGACACCGTTTCTAATCGCTGTACCGAGCCGTCGTCTTCCATCGTCACGGTATGAAAGCTCTGGTTGGGCCGCACGCAGAGGAAGGCCGCGCCCGCCCGGCGCTGGTGATAAAAGTCGATCAAATCGGGCAAGTGAAAGTCGGTCAGGCCGTCGGTGTAATTGGCCAGGAATGTCTCTTCGCCGTCCAAATAATTCTCGACCGCCAGCAGCCGTTGGCCGATGTTCGACGACGTGCCAGTGTCGGCAAAGGTGATGGTCCAATCGTGAATGTCGCTATTGACCAGGTTGATTCTGGCGCCCCCGGAGGTGAGCACAAAATCGTTCGAGAGGCATTCGTCGTATTTGAGGAAATAGTTCTTGATGACATCGCCCTTCCAGCCCAGACAAAGAATGAAGTCTTTGTGCCCGAAATGAGCGTAGTACTTCATCACGTGCCAGAGAATCGGGCGGTAGCCGATGTTAACCATCGGCTTGGGAATGGCTTCGGAGAATTCACGCAGCCTCATTCCGAAGCCGCCGCAGAAAAGAACGACTTTCATTGACCTGCCCCCGTTTGCGATGCCCGGCTCGCCTGCGCCGGGGCATCGGCAAGCCTCTGCCCCAGCCACTGACCGCGAAGAGCGAATCGAGGCTGCTTGACGGCTCGCGGAACGCCACGGAGGGCGTTCCCTTCAGAGGCCGTGAGCAGTTGATTACCAAGCTGCATTCAACGATGTGCAATTCCAGTATGCTTGCTGTCGTCAAACACGCCACTCAAAAAATCTCGGGTTCGGGGATGGGTACGACGAACCTGCCGCCCCAGTCGCGGATGTAGCCCAATTGCTCGACAATCTCGTCGCGCAGGTTCCAGGGCAAAATCACGACTAGATCGGGACGCGTCTGGGCGATCCGTTCCGGCGGATAAATCGGAATGTGCGTTCCCGGCAGGTATTTGCCGTGCTTGTAGGGGTTTCGATCGACGGTGTAATCGATCATATCGGTGCGGACGCCACAATAGTTCAAAAGCGTATTGCCTTTGCCCGGCGCTCCATATCCGGCGATCGTGCATCCCTGCCGCCTGGCCGCCATGAGCAGTTGCAGCAAACGATGCTTCACTTGCACGGCCTGTTCTGCAAACGACGCATAGCCGGAAAGGCGATCGAGGCCGGCCTGCTGCTCGGCGCTTCGCAGCGCCGCGACACGTGGAGAGAGTCCGTGGCAACCGCCGGCATGCTGAACGAAGACTCGCAGTGAGCCGCCGTGGCTGGCCAGCTCTTCCACATCGAACACCGCCAGGCCATGCGCGGCAAGCAGCGATTCGACCACCGCGAAGGAAAAATAGCAAAAATGCTCGTGATAGATCGTATCGAATTGATTGCCGGCCATGAGCCGCAGTAGATGCGGGAATTCAAAGGTGGCGACGCCACCCGCCGCGAGCACCCGCTTGGCTCCGGCGACAAAATCATTCAGTTGCGGCACGTGGGCCAGCACGTTGTTAGCCACCAGCAGGTCTGCGCGTTTGCCCATCTGGAGTAGTTCGTGCGCGGTCTCCGTGCCAAAAAACTTGACCAGCGTGGGCACGCCCTTGTCGACCGCCGCTTGGGCCACGTTGGCCGCCGGCTCGATGCCCAGCGCGGGAATGCCTCGGGCGACAAAATTTTGCAGCAAATAGCCATCGTTGCTGGCGACCTCGATCACCTGGCTTCGCTCGTCGAGTCCGAACCGCTCGATCATGCGCTCGCTATAGCGGCGCGCGTGCCGCAGCCATGAGTCGGAGAACGACGAGAAATAGGCATATTCGCCGAAGATGTTCGCGGCGCTGACGTATTGCGGCAACTGCACGAGCAAACACCGCTCGCACACATAAACACAGAGCGGATAAAACGACTCCGGGCGATCGAGTTGTTCCGCCGATAAAAAGCTTTCGCATAACGGCGACATGCCGAGATCGACAAACACATGCGCTAATTCGGCATCGCAAAAACGGCAGCGATGCCGCGGCGGGGCGGATGCAGTCGTACCTGGATGAAAGGCGGTGCGGGTGTTCGCAGGGCACACGTCGGCTGGGGCGTGAAGTGTCATGGTTCGTCGGTCTCCGGGCCAGGAATCGCGTTATGCAAGGTAGCTCCCGGTCTTGTGCCGGGCGCTTTGGGCACGGTTTTGCAATCGCAGGAGACAAGTGGCGTGTCTGATCCGGCCACAAGGGCCGGGGCTGCCAACGCGTGCTCAAGCAAGATCTCGGCGGCGGCGGCCAACCGGTCGAACGGCAAGCCCGAACGCTCAGCAATGTCGAGCAGCGAATGCCGGCCGTCGGACAAGTTGAGCACCCAGAGCATCGCCCGTTCGAGATCCGTGCGATCGTCCCGGCCGCCCAGCGTACGATAAAGCCCGCGCCTGCCAAGCTGCGGTTCGCCATAAGGATGGCAATTCAGATAAGTTCGATCTCGTTCCAGCAGGTCGACAATGTGAACGCACGTGCTGAGCGAATCCGACAGGCTTGCGGGGCAGACGAAATCGAGGTTATCGGCCGACGTATGGTACTCGGCAAATTCGCCATGCGGCGTGCGCATCAAGCAACCGATCGGCAGATCGAAGCCCGGCGAGCAATACTGCCGTTCGTCGTAACCCCAAGGCGCGAAATCGCGGACGCGAATGTGGGATAGCCGCCCTCGGCTGTCCATCACCGACGAAGTCGGCGTCCCCGGACCAGCCGAGGGCGGCTGGTCCACATTTCCGCCCGCCGAATGCGAAAGCACGTGCTGCACGGCACGGTCGATGGCGGCCTGGCCGCGGCGGCTGCGCTTGTACGTGAAGCCGCCCCGATCGCCCAGCAACGTCAGTACCAGTCCGTGCTTAATGCGGCCGAGCGAATGCTGATTGCGGCTCAACCACACCAACGGACCCATCGTGGCGGGCACAAACAAAAACCGATAGCTATATCGCCGGCGAGCCGTGCGGAGATGCCGCGCCAAAAACGCCGCCACGGCCACGCCCGACAGGTTGTCGTTAGCCAGCGAGGGATGACAAATATGGCACGAAAAGAGGATCTCGTCGGTCGTTTCGCCGGGCAGGTAATACTCGCCGTAGTTCAGCGAACCATCGCCATGCCTGGCCTTGATCGACACACGATATTCCGCGTCATCGCCACGCCGCTCGAACTGCTGCCAATCGCGGTAGGCCATGCAGAAACCCCATGTCCGCTCGTAATACGATGTGCGATAGGGTATCCAGTCGGGCCGATCGGGCAGCGTGTGAACATGGCGCTTGAGTTCGCGCCACGGCATCCGGCGCTCGACGCCGACGCTGTAGTTGACCACGTGCAGGTTCGATCGTCGGAAATCGATCAGCCGCACGCCGCCAGCGTCTTCGATCGACGCATCGTCGATTTGCCACTCGGGCGGCACGACCCAGTCAAACGCCTGCGTGCCGGTCGCGACTTCATGAACCTCCAACGGCAAGTACTCTTGCAAGATGCCAAGCGTCTGTCGCACGCCATCGCCGGTAAGGCTGCGGCAAATCGGGTACAGCCGCGCAATGAGCGCATGAAGCCGCTCGCCGATGTCGGCCGACTCCGGCAGCGCGCCCCCAGCGGCGCCCGCCTGCGTTAATGGTTCAATCGTCTCGGTGTCAAGCGACATAGTTCGGCCAGTTGCGGTCCTTATCAGAGATCGTGGTCACCGGCAGCGGCCAGCGAATGGCGAAGCCGGGATCGTCGTGGCGTACGCCACGGGCGGCTGCCGGCTCGTAAAACTCGGAAATCTGGTAGAGCAATTCGGTGTGGTCGGCGAGCGTTTGATAGCCCTGCGCGCAGCCCGGCGGCACGTAAATCGCGCGTCGATTGGCCGCGGTCAGCTCAATGCCGAACCAGTGGCGATAGCTGGGCGACTCTTGCCGCAGGTCGAGCACCACCAGGAACGCCGCGCCGTTCATCACGCGCACGAGCTTGGCCTCTTCGTGCGGAGCGGCTTGATAGTGCAGCCCGCGCAGCGTGCCGCGCTGCTGACTATACGCCAGGCTGATTTGCGCCGGCGGCAAACTGCAACCATGGGCCGCGAATTCACGCTGGCACCACAGCCGCGCAAAAAGCCCCCGTTCGTCCGTCGAAGGCTCGATGTCGATCAGCCACGCGCCGGTAATGTCCGTGGAGGTAAAGTGCATGGGATCTGAGGTGTTTAATCGTCTCGACGTCTGTAGGGAACGGACTCCGTGCCGTTCCGTGAATTGCGAGCCCACGTTGTCTCCCCCCTTTTGCAGCACCATCGCGGCGGGGGAAAGTCAAAATGCAAAATGCAAAATGCAAAACCGGGAAATTACTTGGCGCGCCGTTTTCGCATTTTTTCTGTCCCCCATATTTCTGTCATCAACCAAGCATAGTTCTCACGGAACGCCACGGAGGGCGTTCCCTACAGACGTAATCACGTGCGAGAGTGGTGGCGTCATCGGCCGCCAGCGCAAGTCGCCGGCCAGGCGGCCATCGTCGAGGTGTTCCCGCAGTGTTCGCAACCGGAAGTACGCGTTGCCCGTCAAATCATCAGCCGTCAAATCGTGTTGGCGATAAGCCTCGAAAAGCTGCCTGGCGCCGCTTTGCACGGTCCACTGTGGACGAAAACCGGGCAACTGCCAGGCAATCTTGGAGCAATCCACGCGATAGCAGCGCTGATCGGACGAGGCGCCGGCGGCGTACTCGATGCGGCTGCCCGGAACCGTCTCGGCCACAATTGCCGCCACCTCGTTCACGCGATAGTTCTCCTCAGTGCGTCCAACGTTGAACGCCTGATTATGAATGGCCGCGCGCGGCGCGTGCAGCGCGGCCAGAAACGCCCGGCAAATGTCTTCGACATGGACCAGTGGGCGCCAAGCGGTACCATCGCTGCGCAACCGGATGACGCCAGCCGTAAACGCGGCTGCCACAAAATCGTTCACCACCAGGTCGAGTCGCAGCCGGGGTGAGCAGCCGTAGGCCGTGGCGTTGCGCAAAAAGACGGGGCTGAAATCGTCGTCGGCCAGCAGCGACAGGTCGCGCTCGGCCAGAACTTTCGAATGGCCATAAGGCGTGCAGGGGTGAAACTCGGCGTCTTCTCCCACCGCGGCGTCGCCCGCCGATCCATAGGTGCTGCACGAAGAGGAGAACAAAAACCGCTCGACGCCCACTTGCCGCGCCATTTTGGCCAATCGCACCGTGGCCAGATGGTTGATTTCGTAGGTCAGTGCCGGGTCGAGATCGCCCAACGGATCGTTTGACAGCGCCGCCAAATGAATCACTGCGTCGAAGCCGCGCAGGTCGGCCGCCCGCAAATCGCGCACATCGACTTTATAGTAACCCGCCTCAGCGGCACGGGCGGTGAATGCGCAGTGTTCGTACAGATCGCAATCGACGCCCAGCACGGCGTGGCCCTCGGCCAGCAGCATCGGCGTCAGCACGCTGCCGATGTAACCATTGCAGCCAGTGACAAGAACTCGCATGGTGCTCCTCATTTCGTAGGGTGCGGATCGCCCATTCAATTGACGTTACCTAATGACCTAATAATGGTGGCTAGTGGCTAGTGGCTGGGGCAGAGCCTACGCGACGCCCCAGGGCCGGAGCGGCTGGGGCATCGTTAGGTTCTGCCCCAGCCACCAAAACGCTTGGTAAATCCACGGCGCACAGCGGCTGCCAGACCGGCTCCGCTGAATCACGCCGATCGAAGACGACGAGTTGGGGAACGGAATTGGCCGGTCGATTGAATAACAACTGTGTACAAACTTGTGCCACGTCGTCGGGCTCCAAGACACGCCCGGCGAGGTGCGCGGCGGCAACTTGTGCTAAGGTG
>DASVHB010000730.1:0-3468 GCA_036379195.1 Pirellulales bacterium | reverse complement strand
CCCCGAAGGGGCGCCATTCCACAGCCGAGGGCTTATCCCAGGTGCTTGCGCCGAATGGCGGCCAACACCGCGATGCCGGGCTTGGGCGAACCCGCGGCATCAAACAGCCCCGCCAAGGGCAATTCGGCTCCTTCCCCATCGGCAAGCTGGTTCCAAAAAATGGACTGCACCGTGGGCTTGGCGAGCAACGTTGGCAGATAATGTTTGATCCAGCCGGCCTGGTTTTCGGGCGACCATCCGCCCGGAACGACACCCGCCATGGGAGCAGACCGGCCACGACCGGTCGCGTCGGCTCGTTCGCCGCTGGGCACGCTGAGCGTCAAATGCAGCGGCAAGCCCAGATAGCTCCACAGATCGACCAGGCGGCTGAACTCGAGCCGGTCTCGCGGGTAGCTGCCGCCCGGCTGGTAGCCCATGTTAATCTCGATGCCTACCGCCGAGAGGTTCAGGTGGGCGCGCACCAGCGCGTCGGCGAAGTGCAGCGGCGAGAAATCAGGCGCCGAGCGCCCCATGTATTCGGCCCACGGTTGATCGAACCGCACTACCAGCGGCGTATGGGGGTCAATGCTGCGGGTGACTTCGATCGCGCGCACCGCCAGTCGCAGTTTCTGCTCCTCGCTCAGCGAGACGCCGCTGCCCACATTCAGCCGAGCCGCGCACTGCCAGACGTGTACTTTGCCCCGATAACGCGTGACGGCTTTCTCGACAAAATCGCTGATGAACGACTGCAAGGTGGCAAAGTCGCCTTCCCATAAATAAATCCAGTCGGGCAACGCCGCCGCATCGAGCCGCACCAGTGGCCCCGCACACACCGCCAGCCCATGCGAGTGGCAGGCCGCGAATTGCTCGTCGGGCAGTTCCCACTGATAGGTGCCTTCGTTCGCTTCGATCGTCCGCCAGGTCAGCGGTATCTGGGCCGCGTTGAACGCCTTCAGATAGTAGGCCGCCTGCGGCATCGCCAGCCGCTCTTGGCCCAGGTTCGCTCCCAGCAATGTCTTCAGTTTGGTGTCGTGGCGATGGCGGACCGCCAATGCCTGCTCGGCATAGCTTGAGACCAGCAAATCGGCGGCGTCGTGAGCCAGCACGATCGCCCGATCGGCCAGTTCCGTGGCCCGCGTCAGATCGTGCTGCGAGGTAACGGCGCGGGCGAGCGTCTCGACGGCCTTGCCCGTGGCCGCTTCGACCTTGGGCGACACCGCCAGCCCGATCGTCTGCCAATCGGCAATCTGGTTGCGCAACTGGTTCACCTTGCCGCGTGCCAGCTCGACCAGAAGCTGATAAGGCCGGTCGCGCTCCATCAGCGTGGCGGTCGAGAGCATCAACTCGCCGTGGCCCTCGACCGGCCAAGGCATGTGGAACTTGCCCGAATCGGCCACACTCCGCTCGACAATCACTTCGCCGCCGTTCAGCCGCGTGCGGCAGGGCCAGGGAACCTGGTCGGGACCTGCCATGTATGCCTGCTCGACCAGCCGCGGCGAAAACCGGGCGGAAGGCGGAATGACCAGGCGCAGCGAACCAGTCGGCATCAGTCTTATTACGTTCGGGCAAATGCTATCGCGTCGGCTCAACACTCGTTATACTCCCTCGGGCCGATACTCGCAGCGCTTCCGACGCAAAAACCTTCGCTCTGGGCACTGCCGGCCGCAATGGTTAAGAATTTGCAATCTCCATCCGCAGGTCTGCCTGCGCATTGTCTCCATGTCGTCGACCGCCGCGGTGGTGTTGGAAACGCATCTTGCCGGGCTGCCGGTACGATGCGGCAAAGTGCGCGACGTTTACGACCTGGGCGATGCGCTGCTGCTGGTAGCCACCGATCGCATCAGCGCCTTCGATTGGGTGCTGCCCAGCGGCATTCCCGCCAAGGGGCAGATTCTCTCGCGGCTAAGCGCGTTTTGGTTCAAGCTGCTGGGCGAGCCGCACCATCTCATCACGTGCGATGTCGCGAAGATGCCGCTGCCGCCGGGCGCCGACCATCGCCAGCTTGCCGGTCGCACCACGCTGGTCAAAAAGACCCAGGTGGTGCCCATCGAATGTGTGGTGCGCGGATACCTGTCTGGCTCGGGCTGGAAAGAATACCGCCGACAAGGCACGGTTTGCGGCTTGCGGTTGCCCAATGGTCTGCGCGAAAGCGATCGCCTGGCCGAGCCGATTTTCACGCCGGCTACCAAGGCCGACAGCGGGCACGACGAAAACATTTCGTTCGAAGTCATGTGCCAGCACGTGGGAGCCGAAGTGGCCGACGAGCTGCGGCGGCGAAGCCTGGCGGTTTATCAGCGCGGGGTCGAGCATGCGCGGCAGCGAGGGATTATCATTGCCGACACCAAGTTCGAGTGGGGCCTGATCGACGAAGGCGGCCAGCGGAAATTGATTTTGATCGACGAAGTCTTGACGCCCGACAGTTCGCGTTTTTGGCCCGCCGAGAGTTATCAACCCGGCCAGGGGCAACCATCGTTCGACAAGCAGTTTGTGCGCGACTGGCTGGAGCATTCGGGCTGGGACAAACAAAGCCCACCGCCCGCCCTTCCCGGCGACATCATCGCCAAGACCCGCGCCAAATACATTGAAGCCTACGAGCTACTGACCGGCGAGAAGTTCACCCCCGCGGACTAATCCCAAATCGGCGCGCACGATACAGGATGCCTTCGCTTCGAGCATTTAATCTTTGAGCGAAGCCGGCATCGACGGCCAGCCGGCGGGGGCTTCGAGACGATCGCCAAACGACGCGTCGGCGCGCAGCGCGGTGGAAAGCCGTGATAGATATTCGCCGCGCGAGATCTCGCGGGCGCCGAGGCTGGCGGTGTGCGGGGTGAGTTGCTGAATGTCAAGCAAGCGATAGCCCCGCGCTTGCAAGTGGCCGATCAAGGCCACCAGCGCGACCTTCGAAGCGTCGGTCACGCGATAAAACATCGATTCGGCGGCAAACAAGCCGGCGATTGCCAGCCCATACACGCCGCCGGCCAATTGTCCCTGGCGCCAGACTTCGACGCTGTGCGCATGGCCGAGCTCGTGCAGGGCGCCGTAGGCGCGGTGCATGTCGGGCGTGATCCACGTGTGTCCGCGGCGCCTCTGAGCGGTGGCGCAGCCGTGCATCACGCCGGCGAAGGCGCGATCGCACGTCGACTCGAAGCGGCCGCCGCGGCAGGTCCGCCGCAAGCTGCGAGAAATATGGAATTCGTGCAACTCGAAGATCGCGCGCGGGTCGGGCGACCACCAGGCCAACTGCCCGTCGTCAAACGGCCATGGAAAAATGCCGTGGCGATAGGCGTCGAGCAGCCAGGCGGTCGAGAGCTTGCCGCCCACACCGATCAGCCCCATCGGCGAGGCCGCTTCAGCAGGCGGAAAAATGCGTGATGCCGGCAATCGTGCAGTGTCGTTCATGGTGGTTGCGCCGGGCCGCGGGATATCCCGACTGCGCGCAAACCACTATAATAACGACGCAAACAGGTTCGACCACCGATGTCTGAAGGC
>DASVHB010000729.1:0-3407 GCA_036379195.1 Pirellulales bacterium | reverse complement strand
CCTTTTTCCACGCCGCGCTGTTCAACGTGATCTATTAAGCCCAGCTCCGTGGCTCTTACTCCAGGGTCTGGATGATTCCGCACCATCGCCGTGAACTGCAGCGGCTGCTCGTCGTCGGTGGGCTACCAGACGAAGGCGAGGCACGACATTCATGGCGAACTATCGGCCGCTGGCGACCGCGCTGGTGTCTTGCTCGACCTCGATCAGCCGGTCGATCTCGGGGTTTGCCACTTCCTGCCGGCTGCCGTCGGGCCAGATGACCGTCAGGCGGTCGATTTGCGTGGCGTCGCCCAGTCCAAACGTGACGGGCAATTCCACTTGCGACAGATAGCTGCGCGTGGGCATCACCTGGCGGCTGAGCAACTCGCCGGCCACCTCGGCCTCGACGCGCGCGCCGATGGCTTCGCGGTTGGCCCGCGTGCCGCGCAGCTTCACTCGCAGCCAGTGATGCCCGAGCGACTGGTCGTTGCGCAACAACCGCGGCCGACTGCCAATGGCGGTGATCAACACGTCCAGATCGCCGTCGCCGTCGATGTCGGCGTAGCTGGCTCCCCGGCCTACCATTGGCCTGGCGAAATCGTCGCCGCAATTGGCCTCGGGCACCCGGCAAAACTCGCTATCGGCCTCGCTGCCGCAGTTCCAAAACAAGTGCGGCGGCTGCTCATAGCGTTGGCTTTCTTGCACCTTTTGGATGTCTTCTTCCAGATGTCCGTTGGCGGTGAACACATCGAGCCGGCGGTCGAGATCGTAATCGAAAAAGAACAGGCCAAACTTCAAAAGCAGCCGCGAGGCCGGGCCAATGCCGGTCGACACCGCCTCATCGACAAACTGCGGCACGCCCTCCGACGGCTCGGCCTCTTGCGAAACATAGAGCGCCGTCGGCTCGTTCGAAAAATTGCCGATGCCGATGGCCATCGTGCGATCGTTGCGAATGCAGCCGCAGTCGATGCCCATCGCGCCGCGGGCACGACCATCGGGATCGAAGGCCACGCCGGCGATCGCCCCCGTCTCGTCGAACGTGCCGTTGCGCTGATTGTGAAACAGCAGGTTCTGCACGGTGTCGTTGGCCACCACCAGGTCGATCCAGCCGTCGCCGTCGAGATCGGCAGGCGCGATGCCCAGGGCTTTGGGCAGCGGCACGCCGGTGTCGAGGTTCCGCACTTGCACGCCCGCTTCGGCCGAAACATCGGTGAACTTGCCGGCGCCGTCATTGCGATAAAGATAGGGAAATGCGCCTTCAAAGGCGTCGGGACGGCAATAAGCGCGGCCATGCCCCTTGAGCGTGCAGTTCAGCCCCAGGTCGATCTCTTTCGTCCAGCGGATGTAGTTGGCCACAAACAGGTCGAGGTCGCCGTCGTTGTCGTAGTCGAACCAACTGCAACTGGTGCTCCACGACTCGTCGCCGCCGGCCACGCCCGCCGCGCGGGTGACCTCGGCGAACTTGCCCGACTCGTTGTGAAACAGCAAGTTGGGTCCGACCGTCGAGACGAACAGATCGACCCAGCCGTCGTTGTCGTAATCGCCGACGGCCACGCCCATGCCATAGCAGGTGACCGCCAGACCGCACTCGGCGGTCACGTTGTCAAAGTGCCCAGTGCCGTCGTTGCGGTAAAAGCCCAACGTGGGGTCGGCAGTGCCAGCCGGCTTGTGATCGGGCCAATAACACGAGTTGACCAGCAGCAGGTCTTGGTCGCCATCGCGATCATAATCGAAGAAGGCGCAGCCGCCGCCCATGGTTTCGGGCAGCAGCTTGTCGCCATAGGCTCCGTTCACATGGACGAAGTCGATGCCCGACGCCTGCGTGACGTCGGTGAAATGCACTTCGGGCAGCTCGGCTTTGACCGTTTTTCGCATTTGGGCCGAGACCCGGCTTTTGTCGGTCGAGACGGCCACGGTAGCCGGGCGGGTGGCCCAGTAGATGCCGCCCGCCGCGGTGGCGGCCACGACGACAATGACCGCCAGCGACCAGCGAAACGCCCGCCCAATGACGGCATCGTCGCGTTCCAGCTCGTCGTGGTCGAAGGCCGGCTCGTCGCGGGGCGGCAGTTTTCTTGCTTCGTCTCGATCGCTCACCTATTCTCTCCTGCTTCACTCGGCTCGTTGATGTGTTCGCTTGGTTTGTCGCGTTTGTCGCCTTTCGCTCCGCAAAAGTAGCGTCGTATTGGTTCACCGAAAGCTAACAATGGTCCGCTACTTTCGCGGAGCGAAAGGCGACAAAGCCGCTCACTGACCTCCGCCGGATTCACTGACAGGCTCGGCAATGGGCAGACCCGGCGCGCCGGGCCGCCCCAGCGGATAGATCACAATCGCCTCGGCGGCGTGGTTGGCCGCCGGGTAGCGCTGGCGGGCCAGGGCCGTGGCCCGGTCGCCGGCGTTGTCGTCGGGTTTGTAGCGAGCATGCAGCCGGCCATGCGCGGCGGCTTTTTCGCCATCGCCAAGCTGCTTAAAAAGCAACTGGAGATTGTAATGCGCGGTCACGTTTTCGCTGTCGATCGACAGAGTCTTTTCGAACTGCTCGATCGCCCGGCGCAGATAATCTTCGCGCTGCGCCTTGCGTTTGGCGCCGTGCGATTGCTTGGCCAGGTCGAACAGCGTCTGACCATACAGGTTAATCACCTCGTAATCGAGACTGAAATCAAATTTGCGATCGATCATTTCCTGCGTGCGATCTTCGAGCACGTGGCGGAAGTTTTCGGCGGCGTCGTGCAAGTTGCCCTGCTGGCGGTTGACCACGCCGGTCAGCCAGTTGAGCGTCCACGGGGGCGCGGCAGGGTCGGTGTGCTCGGCGGCCCGGTTGAGCGCCTCGACGGCTTCGTCCAGCCGTCCCTCGGTCTGATACACGCGGGCCAGGTTGAGCGGGCCGTCGTAGCGACCGAGATTCTCGACCTCTTTGAAGGCGGCCTCGGCCTGCTTCAGCTCACCTTTGGCGCCGCCACCTTGGCCTTCGAGCAACAGCCCGATGCCGTAATCGTTCCACCGCTGCCAAGTCGGAATGGTCGAGGCGGCGTTTTCCGGCGAGTCTGCGGCGCCGACCACCGGAAAGGTTACACGATCGACGGCCAGCGTGGTGATCGGCAACTCGTTGAGATACGGTTTGCCCGGCGTGTGCCCACGGAGCGGTCGATCGCCCGGCTTCACGCCGCCGGCAATGTGGTCCATGTAGGCCTTGTCGAATTTGCGGTACTGCAGCTTGACTTCGACGATGACCGGGGCCGCGACGTCGTCAGGCAGGTCCAGCTCATAGTGCACGACCTGCCCGGCGCCCGGCGGAATCTGATGGTTATAGAGCGGCACAAAAATGTCTTGCGGATTGCGGCGGTCGATGCGGTTGCCGTCGCGATCGAGCATGAAGACATTGATGAAGTGCGACCAGGGATCGACCTCGCGATCGTCGCTGATGGCGCCGT
>DASVHB010000728.1:0-26558 GCA_036379195.1 Pirellulales bacterium | reverse complement strand
TCAGCCCGATCCACCTCAACCAGCGAAGGCTACGATGCAGCAGCCCCGCCAGGCGGGACGTCTTGGGGGCCGCGCGCCCAGCCGCGGCGGGCGGCGGAAGAACGGGCTCGGGCGTGGGCGCGGGGGGCGGCGTCATGGGCGCCGTCTATTGTGCCAGATTAGCGCGCAATTGAAATCACCCGGCAAGCCCGGTCTCCGGCAAGACCGAGTCCACTCCGTCCAGCCACGGCTTTGAACCTGGCGCGACGCCCCATACCTTGGCGGAGGACGAGAAGGCAACTCGCATCATGCTCCGCCCAGCAGTGCGCCGGCCGCCATGGCCACCATCAGTCCATCCTCCACCAAGGTCACCGTCGACATGGGAAGGTTGAACACCGTGCCCAAGCACGCACAGCGGATCTTCCGCTTATTCAACAGGCTTTGGATCACCCCAATGCTACTGACGGCCATCACGACGAGCGTTACCAGGTTCGTCGCAAACGGCTGGAAATGCATGAGGTACGCGGCCCCGAGTAGCAACTCGATGAACGGGTAAACGTATCCGTAGGCGGGGATCCGCCTGGCCACCACGTCGTAGCCGCGGTAGTTATCCGCAAATCCTCGCAGGTCGAGCAGCTTGAAGAACGAGAAGGCGAGAAAAAACGCCCCCATGAAGTTGCCCATTGCCCGGTCCCAGACGAAGCTGCCGGTGCGCACCTCGACGAGACCCACCACTCCCACCAGGAAAGCGATGAGCAGAAGTAGCGGATGGTAAGTGGCGGCAGCCTTCGAGTCAGCGGGTAGCTCTGAATCAGTTGCCGCGGACGGCGTCACGACCTCGGCCAGGACTTGATAGCCGGCCTTTGAGACCGCCTCTTTGACGGCCTCGGTCGCGGCGTTACCCTCCACCGTGAGCGTCTTATCCGGGGAGGCAACGTCCACCGCCCAACTGTCCAATCCCGGCACACGATCGAGGTAGGGCGTGATCGTCGCGATGCAACTTTCGCACCGCAGGTTCGTTTTGAACTGTCTTATTGTTGTCATTGTGCATTCTCCTCTCTGGGCGTGAAGACGGTCAAAGCACAAGTGCTGACGCATGGCCTGCTTCGGCGTTACACCAAGCATGAGCGATTTTGTTGCAAAGGGAAGGATACGGCGGCTAAGCGTGCGAAGCTGGTCCGCCACGGGAGCAGGTGCAGTCGAGGCAGCCATGTGTCGCACATGTCCGGCAGGACCGTTCGAGCTCGTCTCGAAGGGCGGCCCGCGCCCGGTGAAGCCGCACACGGGCGTTTCCAGGCGAAATCCCAATTTCATCCGCGACAGAGCTCACGTTGGCCCCGCCCAGGTCAACTCGACGGATCAATTCTGAATACTCAGGCTTGAGCAGCGGAACAAGGTCATTCACGCACTCGCAGACAGATCTCTCCAGGTCGGCATCAAAGCTGGAGTCGACTTCTGCTTCGCGTGCCAGGGCCTCGAGCGCCTTTTGGGTGGCAGAGCGGCGGCGGTAGTGGTCGATGACGGCGTTTCGCAGCAGCCGGTAGAACCAAGCTACCGCACTTTCGTCGTCGCGGAGCTGCGAGACTTTCCGCAAGCCTCGAACGAATGCTTCCTGAAGGATCTCCTCGGCGTCTTCAGGACTCCCGACGCGGGCGGTCAGGAAGCTGAGGAACCGACGGTGATTAGCGAGAAGGCGCGCAACGGCCGCGTCCGTTTCTGGTTTCGATGCGTCTGCGCTCATTTTCTCGTCCTCAAAGTCTTAGTCAAATAGGGCTCTTTTCCGCAATTTCGCTCAGCGCTCACAATCAGAATCGCCCCGCTTCGCCCGAAAACCGCCAGCGCACGCAGGGCCTGTCTGGTTTCGGCCTCGCCGCTTTGGAAGTGCGAAGCGATTTCACGCGTTGTTGGAGGGCGCTTATGCTCAAGAAAGAATGAAATGATCGTCTCGTGCAAGCTGGAATGTTTCATGGCGATGTGCTTCTCGTCGTGATGGCTGCATGGCCAGCCACACCGCAAGCCGGAAGACTCATTGTGCGGCGAACAGCCGACCAAAGGAATGAGCGACGCGAGCGACGAAACTCAGCACCGCCCGATCTCGAACGCGACCAGCGAAATGTCATCTTGGGGACCACGGTCGCCGGCCCAAGTTTCGGCGTCACGCAGCACTCCGCGCACCGCGTCGTTGAGTTCCGCGAGTGCGGCGGCCTGTGCGGCGGCGATGAAGCGCTCTTTGCCCCATTGCTCGCCGTCGGAGTTCATCGCTTCCACCAAACCGTCGGAATAAAGCCAGAAGCGGTCGCCCGGTTGCAAGGTCGCCACGGCATCTTCGTACTCGGCTTCCTCGGCGACTCCGACCGGAAAGCCGGAGTGCTCAAGGGTGACTACCTTGCCACCGGTGAAAATGACAGGCCCAGGATGCGCGGCATTGGCATAGCGCAGCACGCACGATTCACAATCCAGAATGCCATAGAACAACGTCAAAAACTGCTCGGAACCGTCGGGGCAAATCCGTGCGTTGACGCGGTGGAGCACCTCGCTGGGCGACGCCAGCCGGCCCAGCGGACCTCTTTCGCGCGGCGATCGGAGAAGCGACGACTCGCCATGCGGAGAAAGCAGATGGCTCACGGTCACTGAGAGCAACGAGGCCGCGACGCCGTGGCCGCTCACATCGAGCAAATACAGCCCCACCCGTCGATCGTCGAGCGGAAAAATATTCAAGAGGTCGCCGGCAAGTTCCTCGCACGGCCGGAAGGTCCACGCCAGCCGCACCGGGGGAGTATCGGGCAGCGCCGCGGGCAGCAGCCCCTGTTGAATTCTCGCCGCGGCTTGAAGGTCGCGCCGCAACCGAGCGTTCGTCATCTTCAGTTCGCGGTTGAGCGACTCCAGTTCCTCGCCGTGCTGGCGCAGTTCCGCCTCGATGCGCTTCGTTTCGGTCAGGTCGTGCCAAACCACGATCATTGCGGGCTTGCCGGCAATCTCAACGGGATTTAGCGTCACCTCCACCGGAAACGATTCGCCGTCAAGCTTGAGGTGCTGCCATTCAAAACGATGGTAGCCATTAGCCCGCGCCAGCGCCTCCATCTCCCGCGCCTTCTCCATCGACCGGCGGCCATCGGGCTGATACTCCGGAGCCAGCGCGGCGGGATGCACCGAAAGCACGTGGGCCTTGTCGTTCGCCTTCAACAATTTGATCGTCGCGTCGTTGCAGTCGGTCGTCCCGGTCTCATCGTAAATAAGATGAGCGTCGGAAGAATTTTCGAATAGAATGCGGAACCGGTCGATGGCTTGACCGGCGCCGTCAACGTACGCCATAGAATCGCCTCATCACGGTGCTTGCTTGATTATCCGCTGGATGGGGCCGTTTGCACAAGCAGTAAGGCCGATCTTCCTGAACGTTCCCTTCGCTCCGCGGCGTTCCGCTGAGAAAGTTTACCGCGAGCGGCGCTTGACGGCATAGCCATACGGGAGGGGCCAGCTCGGCTCATCGCCCAGCGCTTGCTGGGCCTTGAGCGCCCAGTAGGGCTCTCGCAGCAACTCGCGCCCAATCAGCACCAGGTCGGCGTCGCCGCCGGTGACCAGCTCATTGGCGTAGTGCGGCTCGGTAATCAGGCCGACCGCGCCGGTTTTGATTTGCGCCTCATCGCGGATGCGGCGGGCAAGGGGAACCTGATAACCCTGCGCCACCGGAATGCGCGCCTTGGGAACAAGGCCGCCGGACGAAACGTCGATCAGATCGACGCCCATCTGTTTCGCACGGCGCGCGAACTCGACCGATTGGTCCAGGTCCCATCCTCCCTCGGCCCAGTCGGTGGCAGAAATGCGCACGAACAGAGGCATCGACTCGGGAATCGTCTCGCGCAGCCGCCGAGCGACTTCGAGCGGCAACCGCATGCGGTTTTCCAGATTGCCGCCGTACTGGTCGATGCGCCGATTGCTCAAGGGAGAGAGGAACTCGTGCAACAAATAGCCGTGGGCGGCATGGAGCTCGATCACTTGAAAGCCCGCGGCCAACGCCCGGCGCGCAGCGGCTTCGAACGCGCCGAGTATGTCCGCGATGCCGCGCTCGTCCAACTCGCGCGGAACCGGATCGCCCTCGTTAAAGGGGACAGGACTTGGTCCCACCACGGGCCAGCCACCTGCCTCTGCCGTCTTAAGGCTGGCCCCGCCTTGCCACGGCGGTTGGCAACTTGCTTTGCGTCCCGCATGGGCCAATTGAATGCCTGCTGCCGCGCCTTGCTCCTTGAGGAAGCGTGCGATGCGCGCCAGCGGCTCGACGTGTTCGTCGCCCCAAATGCCCATGTCTCCGGGAGAAATTCGGCCGTCCGCGGTGACGGCGGTGGCTTCGACCATCACGAGCGCCGCGCCACCGACGGCCCGGCTGCCGAGGTGGACCAGGTGCCAGTCGCTGGCCAATCCCTCCGCCGCGACATACTGGCACATGGGCGACATGGCAATCCGGTTGCGCAGCGTGATCCCGCGGATCGTCAGCGTGCTGAGCAGGTCGATCTCCGGGACGTCGCGGTCGTGGTCGGCGGCGGCGGGGCAGCCGTGAGACGGACTGACGCCGGCGGGCCGCTCTTCACTTGATACGGTTGCAGTCACGATATCCTCCTCGACGATTCATCCGTTCGGTCATTTTGTCGGTGTAGCTGCCCGGCGACTTGTTCAGACGGGCAGTTGTATATTAGAGCGTATGCGACAAGTGAAACAGAAACAACAGTTCACCAGCGGCTTGTACGACCCGCGCAAGGGCGACCAAGCGGTCGTCGCGCAACGGCTCGGCCCGCGTTCCGGGCCGTTCGAGCCCGCGCGCTCAAACTACTTTTCCGTCTACCTGATTGAGTCGGGCTCGGGAACATTTTGGGCCGACGCTTCTCACTTCGCGTTCGGCCCGTCTTCTTTGTTGTTCTTCGTGCCGTATCAGCTCGTTCGGTTCCTTCCCGACGCTCCCATTCAGGGGCATATCATTCAATTCCACGCCAACTTTCTTTGCGTCGAAACGTTTCATGCGGAGGTAGGGTGCAGCGGTGTTCTGTTCAACGACCCTTACGGCGCGCCCGTGGTCGCGCTTGACGAAAGCGCGAGGTCCGAGGCGGCCAGCCTCATCGAGCGCATCGGGGCGGAACAAGCGGCGCGCGATCTCGCCTATGGCGAGGTCATGCTGGCCCATCTGAAGGTCTTGTTGATCTTCGCCACGCGGCTCAAGTCGTCGCGGAGGGCCTGCGAACCCAAGGCGGCTGACCCGCGGCATCTGGTCCTCGCCCGGCTGGCTGAACTGATCGAGCAGAACTACCGCGCATTGCACTACCCAGCCGATTACGCAAAGCTGCTGCATTTGACGCCGAAGACACTGGGCCGGATCGTGCGAGAACATTTGGGAACCACACTGACGAATCTGATCCGAAACCGAATACTGATCCACGCCAAGTGGGAATTGCTGCACACGCTGAAGCCGGTGAAGGAAATCTCACGCGAGCTTGGCTTCAGCGACGAGCTGTACTTCAGCCGCCTGTTCAAGAAGGCGACGGGCCACTCTCCGACGTTCTTCCGCGAGTTCGAGACGGAAATCCGCGGCGGAAGCAATTTGTCCATGTTTTCGGGCCATGCGCCCATTCTGTCGTCGGGCGCCGCGCCCGATAGTTGAGTTATGGCGGCGGGCGGACCCGAACGTAGCGGTTGTCTGACCGCTCGCAGACTCGAACGGAGGACTACAATGACCGTGCGCAAGTTATTCGAACTGGCCTCTCACATGGACAAAGCTGGGATTGCAGTGACCCGGGCGGGGCTCATCGTCGTGCTCGTTTGGATTGGCGGGCTCAAGGCGTTTCGCTATGAGGCAGACGGGATCGTGCCGTTTGTCGCCAACAGCCCGGTGATGAGTTTCTTTTATGCCGACCCCGGCGACTACCGCACCCACATGAATCCGGAAGGCGCGCTGGTGGCCGAGAACCGTTCCTGGCATGAAGCCAACCGGACCTATGAGTTCGCCTATGGCCTCGGCGCGGTGATTGTGCTTTATGGTTTACTGCTTTGCCTGCATCCGTGGCTGCCACAAGCGGCCGCGGTCGGCAGCTTTTTGGTCTTCGTCATGTCGTTGGTCACATTGTCATTCCTGATCACGACGCCGGAGTCCTGGGTCCCGCCGTTGGGCGATGCGCAGTACGGCTTCCCGTTCTTGAGCGGTCGTGGAAGATTGGTCGTCAAAGATGCCATCATGATGGGCGCCGCGCTGGTGACCATGGCGGATTCAGCCCGGGCGTACCTGCGAAAGCGGTCGGTGGACACCCCGTCATCGAGAGTATTCGTGAGCGAACAGCGGCTGACGACGGCGGGCGCATCGCTGTAAGAAACGTGCTCCGCGATTCGCGGAAGTTATGTTTCGTCCGTTACTTTAAACGCGCGTGCGCCCTGATCGTCGCTGGCGTCGGCGAAGTGCCCATGGCGTATTCCAGCCGGGTGCGGGCAATCAGATAATCGTAGATCGAGTTGAGATAGTCCAGTTCGGCCCGAGTCAGGGCGGCTTCGGCGTCGGTCAACTCGGCGGGAATCGCGTCGCCCTCGCGCGAGCGGGCCTGCACCAGGCGATAGGTCTCGCGCGATTGCTCGACGGCCGGACGGGTGCGGTCGATGCCCTTGCGCGCGGCGGCCAGTTGGCGGTACGCCTGGGTCACTTGAAAGGCGATGGTGTCGGCGATCGAGTCGGCCTGGGCCAGCGACTCGCGCACGCGCGAATTGGCCACCCGCAACTCTCCGACCCGCCGGCCGCCATCGTACAGCCCCCACTCCATTCCGATATACCCCAGGGCAATGTCGAAGTGGCCCCGGGGGCTCGATTGCTGATAATCGAACAGGCTGCCGCGGGTCACGATGCGCGGCGCGAAGTCGGCGCGCGCCGCGCGCGTGCCTTCCTGGGCTGCCTGCACCGACTGCCGCGCCACCTGAAACTCGCGGCGACCGTCGATCGCCACGCGCAGACACTCCGCCAACTCCGCGTCGAACGGCGGGGCGTCGGTGGTATCGACGATGCCGGTGGCCGCGCTCACGTTCAGACCGATGGCCAGATTGAGGGCGGCCACGGCGACCGCTTCTTGTTCTTCGGCAACGTCCAACCCGCGCAGAGCCTGGGCCAGCGCCACCTGGGCGCGGAGCACTTTCTCGCGCTCCACGACGCCCCCCTGGGCCAACTTCTGAGCCACGTCGAGATCGTCCTGGCCGCGGCGCACCGATTCGATCGCGATGCGGCGCAGCGACCGTGTGCGTAATACCTGGAAATAGGCGGCGGCCACGTCGTACGCCACCGTCTGATAAGCCCGTTGCGTTTGAAGCTGAGCGATGCTCGCCGCGATCATCGACTGCCGGTAGGCGCCCATCCGCCGCCCGAAATCGCAAATCAACCATTGCAGCTTCAACTCGGCCAACTCGTAGCCCGTCTGTCCATTCAATCCCACGGGCACCGAACCCAGCAGCGGCAGCACGACGAACCTCGGCGAGTTCGGTGCGCCGAGAATGGGGAATCCGGTTCCGCCGGCGTTGATGTGCAACCCACCCACATGATAGCTGGTGTCGGCGGTCGGCAAAAAGGCCGCGAAGGCAATATCTTCGCGACCGCGCGCCTGGCGAATGCTCTCCAGCGACGCCCGCAGCCGGGGTTGCATGCGAAAGGCCAGCGCGATCGCATCATCGAGCGTGAGCGGTTGCCCCGCCACGGCGTGCTCGCCCGTGGCAGCGGCGGTGGCCGCGTCAGGCCCGATCGAAAGCGCATTCTGGGGCACGACAGGGCCGGGCGGCACCGCCTCGGCGGGCGGTGGTCTCTCGGGCAGTTTCTGGTATGGGAGGTTGCTCACGTGCTGACGCAGCGGCGCGCCCCGCGTGGCCGGCGCCACGGTTGGCGCCTTTGCCGGCGGGCTGCCTGCGAGGACCTCTGGTTGCCCGGTCGCCGCCACCGGAGCGCTTACCAAGTCCACGTTGGGCGGAGGCAACACTCGCCCGGCCAACGCGCGCTTGGAGACGGCCGCCCGCTGCGCGCAGCCTGCCGCCACGCTGATGAGTAGAAGGCACCAGGCGCAGCGTGAGGCCGTGGGCATTCGCAAGACAAGATCCGTAAGCAGATAGGCGAAATCGAGGCGCGCGGAATCTGACTGATTTTGCGCATCCCATAAACTGTATCGGTTGTGCCTTCAGCGAAGTTGATACCGAGCTGGCAGATCGCGCAGACTGGGAAATCAAGGCATCCTGTTCGTGCATCGAATTGGAGTGGCTGCTCGGGCGGACGGGCGACAGGGAGCTGCCAGCCCCGGCGGGTGCCCACCACCATCGACGCGGTTAACGGTATTTTATGAGAACGAAGGGTAACGGGCTTGCGTCTGGGGATCGACTGGGCCCCAAATCGGATAGGGCAGTCCCGCCGCGCGGTTGATGACAAAACCTTGCACCAGCAGCAACACAATACCCACCAGCAGCAACGGAAAATACTTCGGCTCATGGATCAAACCGAGCGCGACGATCAGCGTGGTGGCCCCGGCGGGCGGATGCGGCACGCTCAAAAGCACCATCAACCCGCTGGTCAGGCCGATCGAAAAAGCCGCCGCCGCGATCTGTGCTGGCGTAATGCCCGACTTGATGTCCGCGGATGCGTCGGTCAGGCCAAACAAAACCAGACTGAGCCAACCCAGCGCAATGGCCAGCGAATGACCGACGATCGCATTGCGCGGGCAGGCCGCCCTCGACAGCGGCCGATGAAACAGCAGAAACGCCGTCGGCCCCAGCGAGGGAAAGACCAACGGGCTGCGCATCCAATAGGCCAACAAAGCCAGCACCGCCGTGGTCAAGGCGCCGTTGATCAGCGCGAACAATGAGCGCGAAATCCGCTTGCCCCAAGGGCCGCTCCAGCGCTGGGGCCAGAATCGCGGTAGCGGCTCCTCGCCGCGCCCGATCGCGAAATGCGATTCGTCGCTCATGTGCAATTCTTTTTCTGATCCATAATCGACCTGCAGTGAAAGTCATGGATCGTTATGCGAAATTACGCAATCCCTTCGCCCGACGGCCGCATCGACCACTTTACCGCGCGGCACGGTAGATGGTAGGCAAGAGGCTGCGTTTCTACAATTTCCCGCTATCAAGGCGCCGGCGATGCCGCGAAAACTCTCCACCAAAATCTCCATTTCCATTCTGGGCGTGCTGGCCCTGGCCTTGTTGAGCAGCGGCGTGGCCCTGATGGCCGCCTGGCGGCTCGGCCAGATCATGGTCAAGAGCGTCCGCGATAACTTGCCCAGCTTGCAGGCCGCCGACGACCTGGAAGTGGCCCTGCTCGAACAACGCGGATTCGTATCGTCGTACATTCTCGATCACGGCAACCCCATCTGGATGGAAGAGCTTGCCAAGAGCCGTCCCAAGTTCGATCGTTGCTACGCCACGGCGCGGAAAACGGCCCTGCGACCCGATGAATTCTTGATTCTTGACGAGCTGCTGGTCGAGTTTGCCCGCTACGATACGAAACGCAACGAGGTCATCGCGCTGTTCGACCAGGGCGACGAGGAAACGGCCCGAAAAGTCTTGTTGCGCGACGTGCTGCCGTTGCACAAAGAAGCCGATCGCCTGTCGAAGAAGTTTCACGCGGCTAACGTTCGGTTTATCAACGAGATGGCCGACCAGGCCAGCGAACAGATCCGTCACGACACCTGGCTGGTGGGCGCGTGCGTGCTGCTGACACTCGGCGCTGGCACGGCGCTGTTTTGGCAATTTGCCCACGGAGTACTCAGACCGCTACGGCAAATGCTGGCTGAAGCAAGGGGCTTCAGCCCCGACTGGCCCGACGATTCAGCGACCGACGAAGACGACCTGGAAGCCGTCGGCGCGCATCTGCGGCTGTTGATGTCGGGCGTCGCCGACGCGCGCACCACGCTGGAACGCAACCGCATCGAGCTGCGCAATGCCGAAAAGTTGGCTTCGGTGGGCAAGCTGGCCGCCAGCGTCGCCCACGAAATTCGCAATCCGCTGACCTCGATCAAAATGTGGTTGTTCTGGATTCGCGGCGAAGTGGTGGCCCGGCCCGACGTCGACGATGCCTTCGGCGTGGTCGAAGACGAGCTGTCGCGATTGGAAGCCGTAGTGCGTAATTTCCTGGAGTTCTCGCGCCCGCCTGAAGCCAGGCTGGCTGCCTGTGACGTGCGGCCCTTGGTCGACGCGACGCTGCAACTCATGGAGCATCGCTTTCAAGACCGAAACGTGCAGTTGCATCAACAGATGGCGCCGGCATTGCCGCCGATGATGGCCGACGCCCATCAAATCAAGCAGGTGCTGATCAACCTGCTCGACAACGCGCTGGACGCGTGCCCGAGGGGCGACCAGATTGCCTTGTCGGCGGCGGTCGAGGCCGATGGCGGCGGGGCGACGATGGTGGTCATTCGGGTTTGCGACTCGGGCGGCGGCATTCCGCCCGAGGCCGCCGCACGCATCTTTGAGCCGTTTTTCAGCACCAAAGACCGGGGGACTGGTCTGGGACTTTGCATCGCAGCTAGCATCATGGCCAGGCACCGTGGACGCCTGGTGCTGGAGTCGTCGTCGGCATCGGGAACGTGTTTCGCAGTTTGGACCCCTGTTGCCGCGGAGACGGGTGACGATAAACTCCTTCGCGGGAGGGTGCCGAGCCCGCTTTCTAATCAGTTGTAAGGTGGCCGTATGAGTCGGATTTTAGTCGTCGATGATGAAGCCAACGTGTTGGCCGGATTTGAGAAACTGCTGGCCACCCGCGGCCATGAGATGGTCAGCGCCGGCAGTGCCGACGCCGCCTTTGCATTGCTCGAAGAGCAGCAGCCGCAGGCGGTGGTGCTCGATATCTGCATGCCCGGCATGAACGGCCTCGATGCGCTGGAGCGCATCAAGCAGGGGCGTGCGCGGCTGCCGGTCATCATCATGACCGGGCAGGGCACGATGGAAACCGCCATTGAGGCGACCAAGCGCGGAGCGTTCGACTATCAGCTCAAGCCGTTCAAGCCGCCCGAGATGCTGGCCGCCATCGAGCGGGCGTTGCAGGCGGCCCGGGCGATGGAGCGCGAGGTGACGCTCGACCCCGCCACCGTGCCGCCCGGCGCCGACGCTATTGTCGGCCAAAGTCCGGCGATGCAGGCCGTCTACAAAGCCATCGGCCGCGTAGCCGCCACCGACGCCACGGTGCTGATTCGCGGCGAGTCGGGCACCGGCAAGGAGCTGGTCGCCCGGGCCATCTATCAGCACAGCCGCCGCGCCGACCGAGCCTACTACATCGTCAACTGCGTGGCCATTCCCGAAGCCTTGCTCGAATCGGAGCTGTTTGGCTTCGAGCGCGGCGCGTTCACCGGCGCCTACGATCAACGCATCGGCAAGCTCGAGCAGGCCCACGGCGGCACCGTGTTGCTCGATGAAATCGGCGACGTTTCGGGCGCCATTCAGGCGAAGCTGTTGCGCGTGTTACAAGAAAAGACCTTGCAGCGCATCGGCGCCAACGAAACGATTCGCGCCGATGTGCGCGTCTTGGCGGCCACCAACCGCAACTTGGAGCAGGCGATTGCCGATGGCCAGTTCCGCGAAGACCTGTTCCACCGGCTCAATGTAGTCACCATCTGGCTGCCGCCGCTGCGCGAGCGCCGCGAAGACCTGGATAAGCTCACGCGGTTCTTCTTGCAGCGATTTGCTCGCGAGCTGCGCATGCCCGAGCCGCTGCTGACCGAAGAGGGGATGGCCATGATTCGCGCGCACCACTGGCCGGGCAACGTGCGCGAGCTCGAGCACTGCATCCACCGGGCGATGATTTTCACGGCGGGCCACCCCATCGGCGTCGACGACATTCGTTCGGCGCTGGCCGGTCAGGGATTTGGTCAGCCGGCTCGACTCGACGCCACCGATCAAACAATCCGCCAGCTTGCCCAGCGGTTTTTATCCGAGTCGAAAAGCGCCCAAGCCTACGATGAGCTGATGGGCAAGCTTGAGCGCGGATTGATTCAAGAGGCCCTCGAGCTGGCCGAAGGCAATCTCTCGAAGGCGGCCAAGCTACTCGGCATGCCCCGCGCGACGCTCTTCGACAAAGCTCAGCGTCACGGCCTCCGCGCCGCCGAGGGAGCGCCGTAGGTCAGACGTTCCGGCCTGGCGTAAGCGGGCCGAGGGAAGCGAGCCCCACCGTAGTTTCCGGCAGCGAGCGCACGATCGCGCTCGAGCCAGATGGTGGGACTCGCTCCGCTCGGCCCCAGACGCATCGAGTAACAGGTCACCCACCTGGGTGCTCGGTAGAGAACGCACTCCGGGGCGTTCCGGGAACTGCGAATCAACGCCCGCGCTACCCCTCCCGGAACGCCACAGAGCGCGTTCCCTACAGCCATTTTGCGGTGAAGCTACCCTGACTCGATGCGTCTGGGACTCGCTCCGCTCGGCACATCTGGTTCGATTCGCAGGCGTTCGATTCGCCTCGGCGAATGCGTTTTCACTGGGTCAACACCCCCGCGCGTTCGGGCTGGTAGAGCACCTGCTCGACGCGCAGCCGCGCACGCCCTTGTGGCACCGGCCACAGAATGACGTCGCCCGCTCGATAACCTAAAATCGCGGTGCCGATGGGCGCCAACACCGAAATCCGCTGCCGCGTCACGTCGGCGTCTTCGGGAAACACCAGCGTGAACGTCTCGGTGTCGCCCGTGTCGAGATCGCGCAGTTGCACCGTCGAATTCATGGTGATGACGTCGGGCGGCACGTCGCACGGATCGACACGCCACGCTCGCTCCAACTCGCGCTGGAGATCTTCTAAATAATGTCGTTGAGCCAGGCCGTGATCGGCGTGTGCGGCGATGAGCGCCGCCAGCCGCCGCCGGTCGAAATCAGTAATCACAATCTGTCGGTTGACCATAGTAACAACTCCTCAATGATTCCGTTGCTAAAGATGAAATGCGCCTTCGCGTTCGGGCTGAAAGAGTACGTCGACAATGCGCACGCGGCGCTGGCCCGAAGGCTCCCAGCACGAGATCTCCTGGCCCACGCGCCGTCCTAACAGCGCGGTGCCCAAAGGCGACGCCACCGAGAGACCCTCAAAACCGTCTTCCAATTCCGAAGGGTAGACCAGCCGCACAGTCAGGTCGTTGCCCGTCAGCAGGTCGTGAAGGCGCACGAGCGAATTCATGGTGACGAGGTCGTCGGGCACTTGCTCGGCGGCCACCACCCGCGCCTGCTCTAGGCCCTGTTCTAGCGCGTAATGGTAATAATCGAGGCGCTCGCGGCGTTGCGCTTCTTCGATCGCGGTTCCCAAGCGCCGGTGATCGTAATCGGTAACAATGACAAAGGGGTCGTACATCAAGTTTCCTCCGTGGGAAAGAACCGTCCTGATTCAAAAAACAATCGGCGCCGTCGGTCAGCGTAGCGTCGTGGACACCGGGCCTTGGCTGGCGTCGGGCGGCAAGCGCGGAATCAGCGAGGGATTGGTCGTATCGACAAAGCCTGGCCGGCCGCGGGCGACCGATTCGACGTTCTCGCCGCAACCTACCGCCGCCGCCAGAATTGCTAAAACCCAAATGCGTTTCATCGGATGCCTCGTCCGTGGATTACAGGTCGTTGATCGTCGTGCCGTCGCCCTTGGCGTTGACGCGCAGCCAGATATACCAGTCGATGTCGCCCGACACCGGACGCACCGAACCATCGGCCATCGCCATTTGCACCACGGTGGGGTGCAAGCTGCCGGCGCCGGGCCACTCGGAGTTGGGTCCATAGGCGGTGATGTACGTCGGCGAGAAGGCATGCGGCGCGGCCAGAAACCACGAAGCCGTCTTCACGCCCGAGCCATCCACCTCCATGTATTTACCCGTCTCGCAGCACTGGCCGTAGACGGCGGTGCCGACGAAAGCGGCGCGGAACACCGCTTCGCCGAGCGTTTTGCGCGGCACGCCCGTACCGCTCGACTGAATCGCCCCGAACTTATAGCCGAACGAATTGGTTTCGGCGATCAGTGCCGTATGGGCCGCCCCGTCGAGCACCTGCGCCAGCGACGTGTAATGTTCGGCGGCGAACACCCCGCTGTAGTCGGCTGGGTTTCCGCCCACGGGCGCAAAGTAAGCGGTCGGCCACCAGTGATAGCCTTCGCCGGCCGCATAGTTGGTGATCGCCACGTTCCAAGTCTGCGACAGATTATAAAAGCCGCCGTCGGACGGGCAACGCAACACCGGTAGTTGGGTGCCGACGACCGGCTGGCCCCAGGCGGGCAAACGCTGATCGACGCTTTGATACAGCGGAAGTTGCTCAAGCTGCGGCAAGATCGACGTTAGCCACGTATGGTGATAAGGAGGAAGCGGCCATTGCGACGACGCTCCTCCCCAGACCACCGACGTCGGAAACCGGCCGAAGGTGTCGTGGTAGTTGTGCAACGCGAGACCGAGCTGCTTCAGGTTGTTGGCGCACTGACTGCGACGGGCCGACTCGCGCGCGGCTTGCACCGCCGGCAGCAACAGCGCCATGAGAATGCCAATGATGGCAATCACCACGAGAAGTTCTACGAGCGTGAAGGCGTGTCGAGTGGAGCGTTGCATGGAAATAGGATCGGAATTCGGATCGGGAGCTTCAAGGGCAGAACGCCATGAGTTGTTGATGCCGGCGTGTATTGCAAGTGCGATGCCAGCGTCGCGAACAATCGATGGCATTCAAGAGGCGGAAGGGTTCATCAAGTAGAAATCACTGTTTTCCACGCAAATTTGTGCCATTCTTCCGCAGCAGTCGGTGCCGCGAGTGCGGACAAACCGCGTCGTTTTGGAGAAGTCGCGGTATCGCGCGCTGGCGCACCGACGCTTGGTATCGGGGCGCCGATGAGTGAGCGTCGCCGAGCGCGGGTCGGAGTGGTCCGATCGCCGCTCCGTCCCGCGCCGGCCCGCCGATAGCCCCTATCGGCAGGTCGATAGGCCCGCGTCAAAAACCGTCAACCACCGGCCGCGCCAACCGCCGTAAGTCCCGCGGAGCACGGACGTTTTCGCGCTGGCCATCGTGCATTTGCCGAGGCGGCACGGCAAGTGCTTTAAGCGACCGGCGAAGCGCCGTTTGACGGAACGCAGTGTTGCCGTACCGTCCATGATGCAGTCACGCACGCGGCGCCGAGCCGGCGAGCGCCCTGGCCACAGCGATCCCTTGGGGCAATGGCGCCACGTCGGCCGGCGCCGTTTTTTTGTCGCCTTACGGAAGAAAGAACAACGGATGACCGACTCGCCCAACAAAACGGTACTCTTGGTCGACGACAGCCCTTGCATCCGCCATGTCTGCGGCCTGGAGTTGCAGCGCGAAGGCTATCAGGTGGTGCTGGCCTCTCACGGTAGGGAAGCGCTAGCGATGATCGGCCAGCAGCCGATCGATCTCATCATCCTTGATATGCAAATGCGGCCCACCAGCGGCTTCGAGGTGTTGGCCCGCGTTCGGGTAGACCACCCCGACATCCCCATCATCGCCCACACGGCGCTCTCGGAGCGCGAGGTGGCGCGGCGCAGCGTTCAAATACCCGACGCCCATGTTCAGAAAGGCGGCGATTTTTCGGTAATGAAGTCGCTGGTGGCTCAATTGCTTTCGTCGCCGCCCGCCGCCGATCATGCAGGCCAGGCGCGCATGGCCAGTTGCACGACTTCGTTGAGCTGAGCGCGCGTGGCGCCGCCGGCCCGTTGCACCGAAAGCCCCCACAGCACGGTGGCGGTATAGCGCGCGAGTTGGCCCGCGTGAACATGCTGGGGCAGATCACCCTCGGCAATGGCACGCTCGTAACGGCGGCGCACGGCTTTTTCGGCGCCGGCGCGTAATCCAGCCAACTCTTTCCGCACCCATGCGGCCACCGGGCCGGTGGCCAGGCCGCCTTGCACCAGCAAACAGCCGTCAGGGTGCCGCGGGTTCATCACCATTTCGATGGCGCCGCGGAACAGCCGCTCGGTGGCCTGGCGGGCCGTCGGTTCCGTCAGCGCCGCCGGCAGATACGAGGCAGGCTTCTGCAAATATCGTGTGACGGCCTGGCGAAACAGCGACTCTTTATTGCCAAATGCTGCATATAAGCTGGGCATGTTGATGCCCATGGCGTCGGTGAGCGCGGCCAGCGACGTGCCCTCGTAGCCGTGCCGCCAGAAGACGAGCAGCGCCGCGTCGAGCGCGTGCTCGACATCGAATTGTCTCGGACGTCCCTTCGCCATCCGCCGCCTCCCCCTTTTTTGATCAACCCTTCCAGTATATTGCTTGACGGCCCGTCGCCAATGGGTTATTTTTAGCGTCCGCTACAGAATTCGTGCACTCGAACCAACGCTTCAGGAGACTCCCATGCAAGTCCAAGCCTATCTGAATTTCGACGGTCGTTGCGAAGAGGCCATCGAGTTTTATCGCAAGGCGCTCGGCGCCGAGGTGACGGCGATGATGCGCTTCAAGGATAATCCGGAAGCCTGCGCTCCCGGCATGCTTCCGCCCGGCTCCGAGAACAAAGTGATGCACGCCAGCTTTCACATCGGCGAGACGTTGCTGATGGCGTCCGATTGTCACAGCACGGGCAAGCCAGCCTTCCAAGGCATTTCGCTGGCCATCAATACGCCCAGTGAATCGCAGGCTCAGCGGTTGTTTGCCGCCTTAAGTGATGGCGGAAAGGTGGCGCAACCCTTGAGCAAAACGTTCTTTTCCTCAGCCTTCGGCGTGGTGACCGACCGCTTCGGCGTAACCTGGATGATCAACGCGGCGCCGCAAGGGCAAAGCTGATTCGATTTTGGATTTTAGATTTTGTCTGTAGGGAACGCCCTCGGTGGCAATCCGTGTGGGGCGGTGCGGGGAATCTCCTCCAACGCCGCAGAAGACGTCCCCCGCAGAAGAATGCGGCAAAAGGTGGAACTCGCTGCGCTCGGCCCACCCTACAACCCCTAACCCCAATCCCAATCCCCAATCCCTGAATCATGAGCCAAGTCCGTCTACTCGTCGGCACGCGCAAAGGCGCCTTCATTCTCACCTCAGACGGCCAACGCCAGCGATGGGACGTCGAGGGCCCGCATTTTGGCGGCTGGGAAATCTATCATCTCAAGGGCTCTCCCGCCGATCCGAACCGGATTTATTGCTCGCAATCGAGCGGCTGGTTCGGGCAACTCATTCAGCGCTCTGACGACGGCGGAAAGACCTGGACGCCGGTGGGCAACCAGTTTGTCTATGACGGCGACACCGGCACACACTTGTGGTACGACGGCACGCCGCACCCTTGGGAGTTTAAGCGCGTTTGGCACATCGAGCCCTCGCTTACCGACCCCGACACGGCGTACGCCGGCGCCGAGGACGCCGCAATTTTCCGCACGACCGACGGCGGAGCGACCTGGCACGAGCTGCCCGGCCTGCGCCGCCATGGCTCGGGAAAGTTCTGGCAGCCTGGCGCGGGCGGCATGTGCCTGCACACCATTTTGATCGATCCCAGCCAGCCGCGGCGGATGTTCATCGCCATCTCGGCGGCGGGCGCGTTTCGCACCGACGACGGCGGCGAAAGCTGGCGGCCCATCAACCAAGGACTTCATTCGCAATATGTGCTGCCCGACCCCGACGCCGAGGTGGGCCACTGTGTACACCGCATTGCCATGCACCGGTCGCGGCCCGACGTGCTCTTCATGCAAAAGCATTGGGACGTGCTGCGCAGCGACAACGCGGGCGACTCGTGGCACGAGGTCAGCGGCAACTTGCCCACCGATTTTGGCTTTGTGATTGACGTACACGCTCATGAACCCGAGACGATCTACGTCGTGCCGATCAAGAGCGATTCAGAGCATTACCCGCCCGAGGGCAAGCTGCGCGTCTACCGTAGCCGCACGGGCGGAAACGATTGGGAGCCGCTGGCCACCGGCTTGCCCGACCGCGATTGCTATGTGAATGTCTTGCGCGACGCCATGACCGTCGATTCGCTCGACCCCTGCGGAGTGTATTTTGGCACCACCGGCGGGCAGGTGTACGGTTCGTCTGACGCGGGCGACCGTTGGCAGGCGATTGTGCGCGATTTACCGCCGGTCGTGTCGGTCGAGGTGCAAACGCTAGCATGATTCGCGTGGTACTGCCTTATCATTTGCGCACGTTGGCGGGGATCGGAGCCGAGATCATTCTCGACGTCGATGGCCCGATCACCCGCGCCTCGGTGCTCGACGCGCTGGAGACACGCTATCCGATGCTGCGCGGCACGATTCGCGACCACGTCACGCGGCAGCGGCGGCCATTCTTGCGGTTTTTTGCCTGCCTCGAGGATCTATCGAACGAGCCGGCCGATGCGGCGCTGCCCGCCGCGGTCGCTTCGGGAAGCGAGCCGTTCTATATCATCGGCGCCTTGGCGGGCGGGTGAAACACGTACGGTCGGTCACGAACCGTAGGGTGGGTATTGCCCACCTTAAATCTCATGGTGGGCAATGCCCACCCTACCAGTCGCCAACCCTAACTTTAAGCGATGACAAAGCACTAGTCGGCAGGGGCGCTGGGTGCATTGAAAAGCTCTTCAGGCACGTCTACCTTCAGGCCGTCCCGCGGAACGGCAAGGTTGAGCGTCCAAAGCACGCCCTGCGCGGCCAGGCGGCGATAGGCGGCGTGGCGCCAGTTGTCGTGAAAATGCAGGCCACTGAAACCGAACGACCGACCGCCGTCGGGGCGCTGCCAGGCCCAGGCCACGGTTTGGTCGCGGCCTTCGATCGGAACGGTGATGAGCGGCGTCAATTCGCCTGGGTCCGCGATGAACTTCAAGCGAAAATAAAACTCGTCGCGCACTTTCAGCGGCTTCACCCCGGCGGCAATCGGGTGCGCGGTATCGACCACTTGGAACGTTTGCTCGACGACCGCGTAGCGGCGGTCCGGCCCGCCGTGGCATCCGCCCAAAAGCTTTTGAAAGCCGGCGACATACGCCGCGTCTTTCGCTCCCATGCCCCAGTGCAGCGCCGCGATGGCGCCGCCCCGCGCCGCCAGCCGCGTGAAGGCGTCGAAACGACGAGGATCGGCCTGGCACCACTTGCCGCCTTCCGACAGAAAAAGCACCACGCCGTCGGCCTCAGCCAGCCGGGCGGGTCCGTCTGCCCAGGGCTCGTCGGCGTTTTCAATCTCGACGCGCACGCCGGGCACGCCAGCCAGGCACGCCCGCAATACTTTTAGCCCCGACAGGTATTCGTGTGTCGCGGGCGGATGGCCGTCGGGACCTTGGCCGAGCAACAGCAACCGTTTGGGCGACGAATCGTCTGCCCGCGCCGTCGAGGCAATCACCATCCATACCAAAAGCGCGCAGGCGCACGGCGACGAGGCAATGACGGGCATGAGCTTTAGATGTCCCCGAGCCGGCCGGTCGAATCGCCAAAGCTTTCCAGCGACCTCACTCCACAACGATCGGCCAGGCTCAAAAACATATTGGTGACTGGCTGGCCGCCATGCTTCACGTACCGCCCGGTCTTCAGAGTTCCGCCGCCGGCGCCTGCCAACACGATCGGCAGGTTGCTGTGCGTGTGGCGGTTGGCGTCGGCATTGCCGCCGCCGTAGACAATCATCGAATTGTGCAGCAGCGAATTGCCGTCGACATCGACGGTTTGATTCAACCGATCGAGAAAGCCCGCAAACTGCCGCGCATACCACAAGTCGATGTCGCTCACCTTCTGAATCCACTCGGCGCGGTCCTGATGGTGCGTCAGATCGTGATGCCCTTCCGAAATGCCGATATCTTCGAACGAGCGATTGCTGCCGTCGTGCGCCAACAGCAGCGTGCCGACGCGCGTCGAATCGCTCTGAAACGCCAGCAACAGCAGATCGTACATCAGCCGCACATACTCGGCGTATTCGGCGGGCACGCCAGCCGGAGCGTCAACACCCGGATCGGGACTGTCGCCAAAGGCCTCGGCCTTGGCGATGCGTGTTTCAATTTCGCGAATGCCCGTGAGATATTGATCGAGCTTATCGTTGTCGCGAGCGCCCAGCCGGCGCTGCATGGCCCGGGCGTCTTCGCGGACGAAGTCGAGCACCGAGCGTTGCTGTTGCTGGCGTCGCAGCAGGTTGGCGTGCCGCTCGCCCGGCGGCCCTTCGCCAAACAGCCGCTCGAAGGCCAACCGCGGATTGGCCTCGGGCGTCATCGGCGTGGTGGGCGAACTCCACGACAGGTTGAATTGATAGGCGCAGGCGTAGCCTGAATCGCACGACCCCGATTTGCGCACGGCGTCGCATGTCAGCTCGAGCGAAGACAGGCGGGTCAGGTGGCCCACTTCACGGGCCAGCGCCTGGTCGATGGAGATGCCTGCGCGGATATCGGTGGCGCTCTTTTTCAGCCGCACGCCGGTGAGAAACGTGCCGCCGCCGCGAGCATGGTCGCCGGCGCCGTCGGGACCGGGCTCGGCGTTGAGGTGGTCGAGCCCGCCTAACACCTGGACCGAATTTTTGAACGGTTCGAGCGGCTGCAGCGTGCGGCTCCAGGCAAACTGGCTGCCTTCTTCCCGCGGCCACCAGGCACCGGGAATGGCGCCGTTGGGAAAGAAAACAAACGCCGTGCGCAGCGGAGCGCCGCTGGCCGTGGTCGCCAGCTTCGCGGCAGGTTCGGCGGCCCACACACTGACCGGCCTGAGCGATTCAAAGGCCGGCAGGGCAACAGCGGCCCCCACCCCACGCAAAAAATGCCGGCGGTCGATCCCAAGAGAACGCTGCTTCATGGTTCGCTCCTGTCGTAGAACGGAGTCTTTAGGCCCCGCGGACGCCAACCGAACGTGGGGCCGCCCCAAAGTCGCCTTTCGCTCCGCGAAAGTAGCGCTACTTTCGCGGAGCGAAAGGCGACAATGTTCCGCCCGCTATCCACTCACATTTATTTGGGGAACTGGCTTCGTTCCGTTTCACTGTCTGCGTCGCTGGAACGGTACGGCTTCGATAATACCAGAAATCAAGATGGATGCACGCCCGTTTTCGCGGTCGAGCCGATCGACGAGGTCATCCACCGTGTAAACGTCGTAATCTTCCAGCCCGCGGCCCAATGCATATGTCAGCAGTTTTTCGGTCACACAGCGATAAAAATCGCGGCGGCGCTCGGTCGCCAGAATGTGTTTCAGCTCGCGAATGTCGGCGAACGATTCGCCGCTGAGCAGCGTGCCCGAGGTGTCGATCACGCGATCGGGGCGGCTCTCGCGCACCATGCCCAGGGCGTTAAAGTCTTCCAGAGCCAAGCCCAGCGGATCGAGTCGGTTGTGGCACGAGTGGCACAGCGGCTGCGATTGATGTGCCTCCAGTTGCTGCCGCAAGGTAGGCGATCCGGTCAATTGCTTGGCCGCGTCTTCCAACGGCGGCAGGTTGGCCGGCGGCGGAGGAGGCGGCGTGCCCAGCAGGTTGTCGAGAATGAACAGCCCCCGCTTCACTGGCGATGTGCGGTCGGGGTTCGACGTGACCGCCAGCACCGTGCCCTGCGTCAGCAGGCCGCCGCGGGGGCTGTCGGGCGGAAGCTGCACCAGCCGCATCTCGCCGCCCTCAACCCCTTCGATGCCGTATTGCTTGGCCAGCCGCTCGTTGAGAAACGTGTAGTTGCTCTCGATCAGTTCCAGCAGGCTGCGGTCTTCATTCAGGATGTGAGCGAAGAGCATTTCGGTTTCATCGCGCATGGCCCGCCGCAGTTCGCCGTTCAGCTCGAATTGGCGAAAACGCCGAAAGCCCGCGCGAAACGCCTCGCGGGCGGCGTCGATCTCGGCTTTCTCTTCGTCGGTCAAGCTCTCGAACGGCCGGCTGCGCAGCTCGCGAAAGCGCGCCCGGCGTTTCAGCGCCTCGGCGTCGGGCAGTTGGTCGCCCGTCATCACGGCAAAGGCGTTGATCGGCACCGACTCGATATCGCGGGCCTGCAACCATTGCCCGGTGAAATTCCGGATGAATTGCTTGAACCGCGGGTCGGCCGTCATTCGCCGCACTTGTGCCGGCAGGTTCTCGCGCAGCTTGTGCTCGCCCGCCAACCGGAACAATTCTTCGTCGGGCATGGTCGACCACAAGAAATACGACAGCCTCGACGCCAAGGCATATTCATCGACCAGCGGGTGCGCCGGCGGGGTGGCTGGCTCGGTCAACTCTTCTCGGAACAAAAACCGCGGCGAGGCCAAAATGGCTGTCACCGCCCGAGCGATGCCCGCCTTGAAGCCCTGTTCGCCTGGCGACGCGGCGCTCTCGGCCAACGTGACCAGCCGATCGATGGTTGCTCGATCGGTGGGGCGGCGAAAGGCCCGATCGGCGAAGCGGCTCAACAGATCGCGCGCGGATTCGCGCCGCGCGTCGTCCGTTTCCGGAATGCCGGCGCTAAAGAGCTTTTCAAAACCCGGTTGCTGGACGATTGCTTCGGCGGCGCCCACGTATTTTTCCAAAAGCAGCGGCGAGATGGTCAGCACGTCGCCAATATTATCGAAGCCGTGGCCCGTGTCGTCGGCCGGAAACTCTCCGGCGGTGTCGAATTCGATTCCGAGCAAGTCGCGGACGGTATTGCGATATTCGACGCGGTTGAGCCGGCGGAGCGTCACGCGGCCCGGATCGGGATTCTGCGGATCGATCTCGAACGCCGCGGTTTTGATCCACTGCTCGATCCGCTGCATCTCGTCGCCGGTGGGACGCGGCTCACCTTGCGGCGGCATGAAGCCCGCCCGCAATTGCTTGAGCGCCTTCCACCACAGTTCGCGGCTAGCGACCAGTTGGTCGTCCGATGTGAACTTGTCGAAAGCCACTTCAGCCGTCGCTTCGCCCTCGCCGTGACAAGCGAAGCAGTATTTTGCCAGCAGCGGGGCCACGTTTTGCCGGAAGGCCTCGGCCCGCTGGTCCACCGTTGCGCCGGGCGCCAGATCGATACTTTGCACCGGCTGATCGCCGGCGCGTGCGGCGCCGGCAAGGCAGAGCACAACGAAGCATGTCGCGATCGGTTTTGGCATGGCGAATTCTGTTTGGCGGGCGGGTGCCATTGTATCAGATCGGCAGGTCTGGGAACCAGCATCGGCCGCACGACATGGCAAGGCACGATGGAGCCAAATGGTGGGGTTCGCTCCGCTCGGCCCACCCTACCAAGTGCGGCGGCCCGCCAACGCGTTACCGGTTTTGTTCGTCAAAACCCCGATTCGGGAACGAATTCCCCGCAAACCGTGCCACCAGGCCGGCCGGGCCTTGATTGAAACTGTCTACGGAAACAATCAAGGCGGGGCGCGTTCCAGCCTGCTCGTGGCCACGTACCGGATCGGGACTTACGGTCCACACCTCTCCGCGAGCAGCCTGGGACGCGCTCATGAGTCGAGACCGTCAGCGAGGGTCGCGTCCCATTCGCGCCGCTCGGACAACTCCTCTTGCCACGCTTCGGGGTTGGCGCGCAATTGGGCATAAGCTGCGTTTGATTCGGCCAACAGCTTACTCCGACGATACTCTTCGATCGCCTTGTCGAGCACCCGGTCAATCGGCTCGCCGCCACGCAATGCAAGCTCTTCGAGGACTCTGTGTGACGCTTCACTGACGGGCACCGCAATGTTGGCCATGAACCTCGCTCCAAGTAAGAACGTCTACTCCCTACATTATATCGAACCTGCTTGGAGTTCAACTTGGCTCTTCCCGAGGAAGTCGCTGTTGAATGCAGTCGGGAGCTATCTTTCTTGCCTTCGTTGCCTTCTGTTCAAAACTCAATCGCGTTGCGGTATGCCTATTCTTTGGTCACGGCCTCATCGAGGTTCAGCACCACGCCGGCCACCGCGCTATAGGCGGCGATTTCGATCGGATCGCACATGCCCGAAAGGCGCGACTCGCCGACGGTCAATAGTTGCTCGGCGGCAGACCGTTGCTGGCGATAATGAACCAAGTGTCGCTCGTAACCGGCGAAAAGGGTGTCGATCTCCGCTGCGCTGGGTCGCCGGGCGAGGACCAAGCGGAATAGGTAACCAATGCGATCGCGCGGGTCGGGGCCGGCTTCGCGCATGGCGCGTGCGGCCAGCGAACGGGCGGCCTCGACGAAGCCGGTTTCGTTCAACAGCGCCAGCGCTTGCAGCGGCGTGTTGGTGCGGGTCTCGCGAACGATGCAGGTCTCGCGACCCGCGGCATCGAAGGTGATCATCACCGGCGGGGGAATCGTCCGCTTCCAAAACGTGTACACACTGCGGCGATAAAGCTTTTCGCCGTGGTCCTGCACGTACTGCGAGTCCGATAGCTCCTGCCAGAGACCGTCGGGCTGGTACGGCTTGACCGAGGGCCCGCCCATCTGCTCGATCAACAGACCGCCCGCCGCCAGGGCCTGATCGCGCACCACGTCGGCAGACAGACGGCTGCGCGGGCCGCGGGCCAACAGCCGGTTGTCGGGATCGCGCTGACGCAGCTCGCGCGACGCCTGAGAGGACTGGCGATACGTGGCGCTGGTGGTCATCAGCCGCAACATGCGCTTTACGTCCCAGCCGCACGCCACGAATTCGCAGGCCAGCCAATCGAGCAGCTCAGGATGACTCGGCGGCTCGCCCTGCACGCCAAAATCATCGACGGTTTTTACGAGGCCCGTGCCGAACAACATCTGCCACAGCCGGTTGACCGCCACACGGGCGGTGAGCGGATTTTGCGGATCGACCAGCCAGCGGGCCAGGCCCAGGCGGTTGTTGGGCACGCCCGAAGGCAGCGGCGCAATCGCACCGGGCACGCCCGGCGAGACGCGCTCGCCTGGCTGATTGTATTGCCCGCGAATCATCATAAAGGTGTCGCGCGGCTGCGTCAGATCGCGCATGACCATCGTGGTGGGAAAACTTTCGATGAGCGAGAGTCGCTGCTCGCGCAATTGACCGACGCGTTGCCAGGCATCGCGGATGGTAGGCTGGGCGGCGGTAGCCAGAAAGCAGGCCCGCATCTTCGCGATCTGCCCGGCGGTGCGGTGCGTGGGTGCGATCGGCGTGATGCGGTCCACCGTGTCGGCGGTGGCCAGCACTTGCACTTCTTCGTCGCTCAATTGCCGCGCATAGAGGCGCACTTCGTCGAGCGAGCCGTGAAAGCGCCCTTCCGGGCCGCCCCCGGCTCCGATGCGTAGCGGCTCTTTGGTGTTGAACGATTGATTCAGATCGTCCAGCAGCACTTCGAGCGGTTCGCTCTGGCCGTCAATATAGATCTTCACGCCGGCGGCCACGCGCGAGCCGTCGTAGGTGGCGACGACGTGGTGCCATCGCCCGGCGTCGAGCGCGCGCGCGGTTTGCACGCGCAGGGAGTCGTCGAGCCAGCGTTTGACCAGGTTAAGCTGAATCTTGCCGGCTTCGGCCACCAGGTAATAGCCGTCGGCCTGCGGTTCGTCGGTCATGCGCGAGACGATGGTGCCGCGGCGCTCATCGCCCAATCGCACCCAGGCCGAGATCGTGAATTTGTCGTAGAAGCCGAACGGCGCCACGTCGCCCGCGTCGATCAATGCCTGGCTGTCGAACTGCATCGCCTGCCCGACGCGACCGGTGGTATAGCGCATGGTCGGCTTTCGCTCCGCGAAAGCACGTTCGTCCACCGCCCTTGGCTCCGCAACAGGACGTTCTTTCGCGGAGCGAAAGTCGACGATGTGCGGCACTGCCGTGGCTGCGCGGTTGGTTGTGTCGCCATCCAACGGCAGCCAGGCCGCCAGCCTTTCGCTCGGCGACCAATCCAGGCTTGGACCGTCGGCGAGCGAAGCTTCCCACTCGGTCTGCGCCGCGGTCAGCGCGTCGGCATACTGCTTGAACGTTTGCTCGGCGGCGGCAAGTTTCCGATCGAGCTCGTCGAGTTGCCGCTGCTGGATCGGGGTCGGCGATGCCACCAGCGGCGGCGAGTTGCCATATTTCACCGCCTTGCCCCGCTCGGGCACCTGATTGAAATAGGCAAAGAGCTGGTAATACTCGCGCTGCGTCAACGGATCGAACTTGTGGTCGTGGCAGCGGGCGCAGGCCAGCGTCAGCCCCAGCCAGACGGTGGCCGTGGTATCGACCCGATCGACCACGTATTCGACGGCGAACTCTTCGGGAATGATTCCGCCCTCGGCGTTGCCGCGATGATTGCGGTTGAAGCCGGTGGCGATCTGCTGGTCGAGCGTGCAACTCGGCAGCAGGTCGCCGGCAAGCTGTTCGACGGTGAATTGATCGAACGGCAGGTTGCGGTTAAAGGCGTCGATCACCCCATCGCGCCACCGCCACATGACGCGTTCGCCGTCGGTTTGATAGCCGTTGGTATCGGCATATCGGGCGGCGTCGAGCCAGCGGACCGCCATCCGCTCGCCATACCGCGGCGAGGCGAGCAGCCGGTCGATCGCCCGTTCGTAAGCGTCGGGCGAAGTGTCGGCCAGAAAGGCATCGACTTCGGCCGGCGTAGGCGGCAAGCCCGTCAAGTCGAGGGTCGCGCGGCGCAGCAAGGTCGCTCGGTCGGCTTCGGGCGACGGCTGCAATCCCTCGCGCTCCAGTCGAGCCAGGACGTAACGATCAATGGCGTTATGCGGCCAATCGGCCTGCTTGACGGCGGGCGTCGGCGACCGCACCGGCGGAATCAGCGACCAATGCGATTGCCACGCCGCGCCATCGTCGATCCAGCGGCGCAGCAATTCAACTTGGGCGGCGGTAAGCGTCTTGCCGCTGTCGGGAGGCGGCATTCTTTCATCGGCGTCGGTCGCCGCGATCCGC
>DASVHB010000727.1:0-6361 GCA_036379195.1 Pirellulales bacterium | reverse complement strand
ATAAAGGGCTCAAAGAACAGGTCGAGCGCTTCTTTCCAGGCAGTATCGAATTCAGGCATCGTCAGTCCCTCTCGCCGCGACGTCGCGGTCGGGCGGCGCAGGCCATCGCGTCATGCGTTTGTCCCTTTCGTCTTGCGCCTGGCGGGCTTTGGCGGCGACGCCTCGCGCGCGGTCATCTGGGTGTAAAGCTCGAACAGTTTTTCCAGCCGCTCGGTGTCGTTCTTGAAACGGCGGCCAAGGTAGATCCGCTCCAACGTCTCGTCGTTGCGCTCGTGGGCTGCACGCAGGTTGTCGGGCATCGTGTCCGGATCGTAAAGCTCGGCGATCGTCGCCGGGAAATGCGCCTCCCGCGCCAGCAGAATGTCCTCGGCGCACCGAGCGGCAGAAACTCGGCCAAGGCCAGCTTTTGGCCGCGATGGAGCACGTCGCACTGATACTCCGCAATCACCAGCGCCAGCCGAGCGATCTCGGCCGAAAAGTGACGCAGCTCGATGCCGCGGAAGTTTTTCAGCGAAATGTCCGATGCGCGGTCGGCCTCGCCGCGGCGGCGGTTGATCTCCGCCTCGATCTCGCGCATCTGCTTGTAGGCGATCACCAGAAAGTTGCCCGAGCCGCAGGCCGGATCGAACACGCGGATGCGGGCGATGCGCTGCCGCAGGTTCAGCAATTTACGGGCATTGTCGCCCGCCTCGGCCAGCTTTTCGCGCAGGTCGTCCAGGAAAAGCGGATTCAACACCTTGAGGATGTTCGGCACGCTGGTGTAGTGCATGCCCAGCGCGCCGCGTTCCTCGTCGTCGGCCACGGCCTGGATCATCGACCCGAAGATGTCGGGGTTGATCTTCGTCCAGTCGAGCGTGCCCACGTGCAGCAGATACGAGCGCGCGATGCGGCTGAACCGCGGGGCGTCCATGCTGCCCGAGAACAAGCCGCCGTTGACATACGGGAAGCAATCGGCCCACGACCGGACGTGGGCGGCCTGCCGGTCGTGAATCTTGGTGTTCATGGCGCGCAAGATGTCGGACAGCACCTCGTGCGTGTTCGACGAATCGCGCGCGGTCATTTGTTCGATCGTGGCGGTGAACAGGCGACCGCTGTGAAAGATGCCGGTATCCTCGGCGAAAAAGCAAAAGATCAACCGGGCGAAAAAGTGGTTCAGGTCTTCGCGGCGGGCCGCCGTGTCCCAGTCGGGGTTTTCCCTGAGCAGCTCGATGTAGAGCCGGTTGAGGCGGCCGGTGGCCTTGATGTCGAAGGCGTTTTCGCGGATCTGCTTGACGGTGGTGATGCCCGCCAGGGGCAGAAAAAAGCCAAAGTGGTCGGAAAAGTCGGCATAGGCGCAGGCGAGGGTTTCGCCGTCGAGCAGGTTTTCGGCTTCCAAGGTTTTGCCGTCGGTGGCCAGGATGAACTTGGCCTTTTGTCGGGCGGTGGCAGGGCTCTGCCGCAGCGCGGCGAGCGAGGCGGTCACTTCGCCTTCCGCGCAGACCTTGAGGTGAATGTTGTTGCGCTGCAAGACTCCGCCGGGCAGGTCGGATTGGTTCGTGTTTCCGGTTTTCAGGCGTTTGAGGGTCGTCTCCTTGTTGCCGAAGGCTTCGAGGAAGGCGTAGGGAAAGCCCTTCGGGTCAAACGGCGCTTCGGCGAGCTTGGAGACGGCTTCCTCAATTTCGACTGCGTTCACGATTGCACCGGATTCGGCATTACCAATCCAACAGAGCGGCCATTCGTCGAAGAGCCAACAAGATCGCGGCCCCAAATGCCGGCCAGTATACCGATGGCCACTATTCCGTCAAGGTGATGGCCGGGGGCCAAACCAATTGCCTGCGGCCGAGTTTCCCGTCCAGCGCGGAACGAACGATGGGCGTCTTCGTTCGCTCTGCGTTCAATGCTTGCATGGAATCGGTAACGGAATCAACTCGTTTTCTGTCTCCCTTCTCCCCCGGTCCTCCGGGGGAGAAGGGCTGGGGATGAGGGGGCATCGCGCAACGGTGAATTTCAGCACCTCGTCTTAACCCGAACCTCAACCCGAACCACGGCCCCTCACCCCCGACCCCTCTCCCCGGAGGTGATGACCGGGAGCCGAACCAATTGCCTGCGGCCGAGTTTCCCGTCCAGCGCGGAGCGAACGATGGGTGTCTTCGTTCACTTCTTCGTTCACTCTGCCGATGGAATGACAGAAGAATTGATGACAGAAAAATGCCGCGGGCGGCGCAAACCAACAGCGCCGAGTCCCGGCTCCTCATTTTTCTGTCAACCATCTTTCTGTCATTCGGCACTCGTCCGGCGGCTCATCGGGCGCGAAGAGCGGATTAGTTGTTCCCTACCGGCCGTGCGTCGTCTACAATGCACATCATGTCATCCACATCCCCCGCGCAACCCGACCAGCCATCCCCCTCTGCCCTAGGCGCCGCGCGCGGCCTCGACGACCTGCCTTCCGATTGGTTTCTGCGGATGCTGGTCAAGCTGGCCGACCATGTCGGGCTGTCACTCTGGATCACGCTGGCCGTGGATGGCTTGCACGTGACCGGCGAGATGATCAGCGCCGGGCGGTATGCCACCGAGTTCAAGGAGCAATTCCTGAGCGGCATCGAGTCGCTCGACGAGTCGATGCAGCAGTCGGCGGGCGATCTGCTGGCAAGGGCCAGTTTCGCGCTCGATCCGAAGGCCATCCACGACGAAGCCCGGCGTCAGGCGGGCGACGCCGCCGTGCCGCTGGTCGAGCCCGACTATATTCACCTGCGTGCGGCCCGCGTGGTGCATTCGCCCGAGATCGGGCTCGATATTCGCGGGGGCGCCCTCTGGCGGTTTCGGCTGGCCAACGTCGCCGGTTTTTCACTCGGTAAGCAAACCAACGAGCTGCGCACCGTCTGACGCGCACCGCCTTTTCGGAAGAACACAACATGGAAAAAGCCACCTTCGCTGCCGGATGCTTTTGGGGTGTCGAAGCCGCCTTTCGACAAATCAAGGGAGTCGCTTCGACCACGGTTGGCTACACCGGCGGGCATCTGCCCAACGCCAGCTATGAAGACGTTTGCTCCGGCCGCACCGGACATGCCGAAGCCGTGCTCGTCGAGTACGATCCCGCGGTGGTCAGCTATGAACAGTTGCTCGATGTCTTCTGGCAAGAGCACGATCCGACGACGCTCAACCGGCAGGGACCCGACATCGGCTCGCAATATCGCTCGGCGATTTTTTATCACTCGCCCCAACAGCAGGCCGCCGCCGAAGCATCGAAAGCCAAGCTCGATGCCTCGCATCGCTATTCACGGCCGATCGTGACCGAGATCGTCGCGGCCGGGCCATTCTGCCGGGCCGAAGAATATCATCAACAATATCTCGAAAAGCGCGGCTTGGCGCGTTGCCATTAAACAAGGGAAGCCGAGCGGCCTCCACAAGAGAGCGAACTCGGGCTATGGCTTTCTCTTCCGCGATTTGGCGGCAGGCTCGTGGTCGGCGGCGACTCCCCGATAGAGCGGTAAATGGCGATAATACACCTCCAACGTCAGCGTGGCCAGCGAGGTCATGTATAACCGCCCGCCTTGCGGGTCATGGGCCGACTGCGGCGTCCAGCTTCCGTCTTGATGGCCGGTGCGTTCTTGCATGGCCACCAGCATGTCGCGCAATGCCCCATTCCATTTTTGCCAGGCGTCGCCGCCCATGTGGTGCATGACCTGCGTGCCATAATACCAATAATACATGTTCACGCGGCCGGACTTGGGCAGATGATTGATCAGCAGGCCCTGCACTCCTTTGTTGAGCGCCGGATGGTTGTGCCGCCAGCCTGAGTATTGGCGGCAGAGCAATCCCTCGGCGGTCATCGTTTCGCTGGGATGGCCGCCCGGCATGTAGCAGTATTGACCCGAACTGGGGCTGGTCTGCACGCTGTTCAGAAACCTATTGGTTCGCGTGAGTGTCTCCGCGGGGATCTTCAGATACGCCATTTGGGCGCTGCGCAGCGCCATGAGCTGCCAGCCGACGACGCTCAAATCGCCAGGTTCCTTCGGTTGATACCGCCAGCCGCCTTCATCGTGCTGGGCGGCGACGATGAAGTCGATCGACTTTTGAGCGGGCTGGCGCAAGTTGTCGGCCTGGGTCAAGGCATAAGCCTCGCACAGCGCGATTGCCGCCTGGCCGTGCGCATACATATTGCCGCGTCCGCGTCCGCGCAGGTCGCCGTCTTTTCCCTGATGATCGATCAGCCAGCGTAGTCCGCGAGCGACGACCATCGTGTATTCGCCACGCAAATGCGTCTGGCCGGCGCCGAGAAAGGGCAATAACCCTAGAGCCGTGCCCGAAGTGTCGCTCTCGACGCCGGGATCGCCGCAACGGCCCGCGCAATCGCCGGCCTGGTTAAAATGGTTCAAGCTCCAGCTTCCCTCGGGGCTTTGATGGCGGGCGAGCCAAACCAGGGCGCGGTTGACGGCCGCTTCGGTCTCGCTGGTGCCTCCTTCGCGCAAGGCAAGTTGTCCGCGCAGGCGCGGATCGCGTCCGGCCAACACCTGACCGGGCTCAAGCTTGCCCGAGGGCAGCGATGACAATTCAGGCCCAGCCAATAAATCGGCTTGGGGAGATTCGACCGCGGCAATCTCGTTGCTGAGCGCTGTGTCGGCCGGGGCCGGCTCGGTGTCAATCGGCATCTCCGCCGGCTGAATATCTTCAAGGTCGAGAGTCGCCCCCAGATGGTCGATCTCGTCCTCAGCCCTGATTTCGCTCACGATTGCGCTGAGCGCAAGCGGCCCAGGCCGCTCGTCGACCTTGAGCATCCACACGCCCAGCACCAGAATCGCCACCATGTGTATTAACGCGCTGACCAACCAGCAAGGCAGCATGCGCCACACGCTCCGCTGCCAGAGCAGCGGCTCGGCGTGAATCGGATCGTGGTCGGGCGATGAGGGGCGGCGGCTCACGAAGGTCAGTTTATCCGTTCAACCCGCCGCCGGGCAAACAGGTGCAATCATTCCGGCGACACGGCTCACCCCGACGAATGACAGAAAGATGGCTGACAGAAAAATGTTTCTGTCAGCCATCTTTCTGTCATTTCCATCGCGTAGGACCAACGATTAGCGTTGAAAGATCGGCAAGAGCTGGTTGGGCGTTTGCAGGATGATGCTCGCCATGGCGGTGGCGTATTCGGCGCCGATGGTGTCGGCCCACACGCCGCCTTCGGGCCGGCGGTTGAGCAACTCGTCGCGGATGGCCGGGTACCAGGCCTGCCAGAAATCGCCGCCGGCCTGCCACATAGCCTGCACGGCGTAATAGTGGCCATAAAAGTAATACCGCCGGTCGTCGTAGGCGGCCAGGTCGGGCCGGGGCATCGACTCCTGCAAATAACGCAGGCCCTGCTCCAACTCGCGGCCTTGGTAAATGCCGGCGCCATACAACGCCGCTACCGCGGCCGCCGATCGCGCAAACGCGCTCTCGCCGCCTGCCAGCGTATAGCGAAAGCCGCCGTCGGCATTCTGGCTGCGCTTGATGTAATCAACCGCCCGGTCGACCGTCTGTTTCGGTACCACGATGCCGGCGTTTCGCGCGGCACGCAGCGCCATCATCTGACACACCGTCACCGACAGATCGGCGTCGTCGCGGCGAGGAGCATACCGCCAGCCGCCGTCGGCGTTCTGCGTTGAGACGATCAATCGCACCGCCTGAGCCAGCGTGGTGCGCAGTGCCGGCTGCCGAGCCATGCCGTAGTTCTCGGCCAGGAACAGTGCGGCGAATCCATGGCCGTACATGGCGCCGTTGCCGCTGTAGCCCGGCACATCGATCAGCCCGCTGTCTTGAGCGCCGGCCAAAACAAAATTGAGTGATCGGTTGACGTTTTCGCCGTACGGACCGCGGCCGGGCGTGCTGCCGCCGGCCATCCACGCCATGGCGGCCAGCGAGCACACCGCGGTGTTGCGGCGGTAACCTCCCGAGCCAAACGCGCCGTCGTCTTGCTGCTGCTCGGCCAAAAACCGGAGCCCGAGGTCGATGGCTTGTTGCGTTTCCGGCGTGACAAGTAGGCTGGCCGAAATCTCGGAACTTTCGTCTGGCGGCGGGGCAGCCAAAAGCCGCGTACGCCCCATCGCCAGCGTGGCCGCGCTTGCCAGCAGCGCCCGCCGGTTGAGAGACGGCGCGACGCCGTCAGACGCCAGGTGCGGGGTGTTGGATGAGTCTACGATCGCGGCGGGCATCGGCTCATTGTAAAGGCCGCACCAGCGGCTCGGCAATCCACCGTAACATAAGGTAGTGTCCTAACAGTGAGTTGGTCATCCACACCAACCCGAAGCGCAAGCGCGGAAATGGCTTGATTCGCCTCGCTTGCGCTTCGGGTTTGTGTCAGTTCGCCCTCACCAACTCACTGTTAGGCCACTACCTGATTGCGCCGTCC
>DASVHB010000726.1:0-13752 GCA_036379195.1 Pirellulales bacterium | reverse complement strand
CAGAGATACCAGGCGAGAGCCGGCTTCAGCCGGCTTGGGTTGGTCTGCCACCAGCTTTAGAGATCGTCCTGCTTTTTGGTCCGGTTTTTTTAGGGATTTATGGCCCGCTGGGGATGCTGGTTGCATGAATCGCCGGCGGGCCGCCCGCCTGCGGCGGGCGGCCAGCCGGCGGAAGAAAACGGGATAACGGCCTCGCTGTAGACGACCAGCGTGAGACTCCAACCGGGCAAACCGGTGGCATCTTGGCGGAACAAAAACAGAACCAAGATTCATCTGCGACGATCGCACATTCTACGCAGCCCAGCCCTCGCCTGCCTCGCTGACGCTTCGAGTAGTTTCTAATCGCCAGTCGCCCGCTCACTGTGACGGCGCCACCGCGAACGTTGTCATCCGGCGTAGCGCGATTGAAACGTCACCGGAGACAGTCTACCCTTACTGAGATAGCCTAAGAACAAGGAGAACAGCATGCGACGTTCGATTCTGGCACTCGGTTTGACGTGTGGTGCGGCAATGGCTTTTATCAATGGCAAGGCAATCACGGAGGCGGCAGACCCGCCGAAGCAAGTGCTGCGGCACATGGTGCTTTACAAGTTCAAGGACGGGCTGGAGCCGGCCAAGGTCCACCAGGTCATCGACGCTTTTGCCGGCCTGCCCGAAAAGATCAACACGATCATCGGCTTTGAGCACGGCACGAACGTCAGCAAAGAAGGCAAGTCCGAAGGCTTCACTCACTGTTTCGTCGTCACCTTCCGCGACGAAGAGGGTTTGGCGACCTATCTCGATCACCCCGCGCACCAGGAATACGTGCAGGTAGTCCGCGACAAACGTGATAAGGTAATTGTCTTCGATTACTGGACCACCGAGCCACCGACGCGGTAGATCATGCGCAATGCCCCCGACAAAGGGTGGGCGACACCATTCAGCTTAGACAGCAACCAAAATGGCGGTGTCACAACGCGCTCTCGTCGGCTCCCTTCTTGGCACGGCCGTCGGCGACGCGCTCGGTTTGCCGTACGAAGGTCTATCGCCCCGCCGTGCCCGTCGCCTGCTCGGCGCGCCGACACAATATAGGTTGCTGCCGAACCGAGGACTGGTTTCCGACGACACGGAGCATGCTTGCATGGTGGCCCAGTCGCTGATTGCTTCGGGCGACGATGCCGACCGATTCGCGAACGATCTCGGCCGGCGGCTCCAGCTATGGTTGCTCGGCGCACCGGCCGGCATCGGGTTGGCGACGCTCAAGGCATCGGTCCGCCTGTGCCTGGGCGTGTCGCCGCACCGCAGCGGCGTTTTTTCCGCCGGCAATGGACCGGCGATGCGCAGCCCGCTGCTTGGCGTAGCCATCGACGATGTTGAACAGTTGCGGCGATTCGTACGCGTTTCAACGCGCGTCACCCACACCGATCCTAAAGCCGAATGGGGCGCCATGGCCGTCGCCTTGGCGGCGCGTACAGCGAGCCAAACATCGCAGGTCGAGCCTCGCGGTTTTGCCAGCGAGCTGCGGCGAGTGTTGGACGAGTCTGGTGCGGACGAATTACACGCGCTCATCGACAAAGTAGCCATGAGCGTGGCCGCGGGCGACTCCACTGAGTCGTTTGCGGCGTCACTTGGATTTCGGCGTGGCGTTTCCGGCTATATCTATCACACGGTGCCGGTTGTGCTGCACGCCTGGCTGGCGAACCCCGACGATTTTCGCGGAGCAGTGACCGCCGCGATTCGTTGCGGCGGTGATGCCGACACGACCGCGGCGATCACCGGCGCGATCGCTGGCAGTGCTACCGGAAAGGACGGCATTCCCGCGGAGTGGCTCACTCGACTGACCGATTGGCCGCGTACGGAGGCATGGATGGAACGATTGGCCGTGACCTTAAGCGAAGCACGCGCGACCGGCTCTCGTGCACCGCCGCCTCGCTTGCCCGTGTACGGCGTACTGTCAAGAAATATGCTCTTCGCGTCAGTTGTTTTGGCTCACGGTTTCCGACGCCTGCTGCCGCCCTATTGAAGCGCTCTAGCGGTGGCAATCGGTGTGCGGCGTGCGGCAACCCGCTATTTGTCTTGCGGCACCGCATCTCGAGATACACGATCTGAGCCGAGTCTTCTGTCTTGATGCGAAACCAATACCTTCTCAATGCGGGATGCTTCGCGTTCGATCCAATCGATAAACTCGGCACCGCCATTCAACCGGCGTTGCTCGCCATGCCGATAATCGCTATAGATTCGGCCAGCTTTTGCCGGTGACTATTTGGAGTCACGAATATGCGACGGCTTACCTTCGCGGCTCTCGCCATTGTTTGCGTGGCAGTATCAGGCTGTGCCACGACCGGTGATTGGTGGCCGTTTCGCGGCGGGGGCGCCAAGAATGCCGCCGGCACATACAAGGGTGTCAAGGAAGATTGGGGCATGCAAGCTGCGAATATCCAGCCTCCGAAAGATCTGGAAGATACTTCTTCCACATTCGGATGGTGATACCCGTACGAGCCATTTAGGATCTGGCCCGAGCATCCGCCCCCGTCAAATCCTCAAAAAGATCCGGCGCCGATACATCCACCACAGGATAAGCCAGTAAACGGCCAGCACGGCGGAGCCTGCGACGAACGGCTCATACGCCTCGTCCCAGAAGCGAAAGACGCCCTGACCCAGGTGAGTGCGAAACGAGCTGCGAATGAAATCGTCGAACAGATGAGCGATCAGGTAGGCGGCAATCGAGTTGGCCCCGATCACCCGCAGCGGATACGACCATACGGCCAGCCCGGCCGCGTCGATCACGAGGTAAAACGCGGCCAGCAGCAAAAAACACCAGCCGCCGCTGAACAGCACCCACGACGGCGTCCAGATCCGTTTCACGTTCGGGCAAATACCGAACCGGTCGGCCGCGTAGCCCAGCGCCAGGCAGGTGACGCCCGCCAGAACCATCCACGTCAGCTTTCGGGCATCCCGAGCTTCGTTTCGCAGCCAACCGCCCGCAATCAGCCCCAGCAGCATGGTCGCCAGCGTCGGGATAAAGCTCAACGTGGCATAGCCCCCGCCATTGTGCAAAAACGGCTGTTCGCGGCCAAAAAGATTGAGAAACCAGCGGTCGAACGCCCAGGCCGCATTGGTGTTCTTGTTCCAGTGCGCCTCGAAGCCCGTGGCATTGTGCTGCCAGTCCGACGCCACGCCGGAAGCGGCGTAATCGAAGTCGGTGCCGGGCAGCGGATAAACCGCGAAAGCGCCCCAATAGCCAACCAGAATCACCAGCAGGGCAGTCCACTGGAGCTTGGGTCTGGCCAGCCCGATCAGAAACAGCGGGAAGTAACCCAGCCCGATCTGGGTGAGCGTGTCCTCGAAGGTGAAGTTGGTGCTCGGCCGTCCGACCGATCGCAGAAAGATGCCCAGAAAGACGAGGATTACCGCTCGCCAGGCGGCATGAACTAACGAGAACCAGCGTGGTTCACCGCGCCGCTGGCGGCTGGCCAACGAGAAGGGCAGCGCCACGCCCACCAAAAACGAGAACGACGGCTGGATGAGGTCGTGCAGCGAGCAGCCTCGCCAATCGACGTGCGTTTGATGGTAAGCCAGAAACTGCCAGAGTCTGCTTTCCGGCAACGCCCGTGCCACGCGGCTTAGCGCCAGCACCTCGGCCATCATCAGGAACATCACGAATCCCCGGTAGGCGTCGATGGAGCCAACGCGGCCAGGGGCCGATTGCGATGCCGGCTCTGATTTCTCGAATGCCATGATTGCTCGTCACGGTGAGGCGGAAGAACCAGCGCCAGTATAACCGGCCACTCGTCGGCCGGCGAAATGCCCGACGGTCGGGCATCGGCTGACTTTGAGCGACGGAGTTTTGGCGTTGGCACGGCGGACGGCTAAACTCAGAGGCATGGCTAGACGGCTTCAGTTCTCGCTACGGACTTTCTTGCTGGTCGTCACCCTCGGTTGCGCCGTGCTTGCGTGGCGAATCGAGCCAGAAATACGCCAACGAGAGGCGGTAAAAGCGCTTCGGGCCAAGGGTGGTCAGTTCGCGTATATCGTCGATGAAGACGACGCCACCTATATCTATGCTGAGCAATACGTGGCCTATGACTACGAGTTAAAGGCGCCCAAGTGGCCACCAATCATCCTGGATCTGAGCGATAAGCCCGTTGGTCGCGATGAACTGCAAATGATCTCGCGACTAACAAGCCTTCAACTTCTCGACATGAGCAGCCATCGTGTAGCTTTTTCAGAGGAGGACCTGAGCGCGCTTTACCGACTTTCCAACCTGAATAATCTTTTACTGCCATACGGAAAGGTTTCGCGGAAAACCGTTTCGGAGCTAAAAATCGCCTTGCCGCATTGCACAGTTACCGAATGGTGAATGACCGGCTACCTGGCGGCATGCCACCGCTCGAAGTGAAGCGAGGCAGTGACGGCGAGCTCGTCATTTACGACGGGGTCACCCGAGCAACGCGCGTCGCCAAATACTTGCCAGGAACCCAGGTTACCGTTGAGGTAACTGGACAGTTGAGTGGGCCGGTGGGTGCCTTGCCAACCGTGGGAGACAAGATATGAACGATTCGCAAGCAACGCGAGCGGAACTGCTCTCCGCATTGGCCGACGTCAGCCGATTGCGTCCGGAGTGGCGGTTGGGGCAACTCGTGGCGAACCTCGCTACGACGGCCGGTCGATTGGATTCGGGGGGAATATGGGAACTCGACGACGCCGAAGCGCTCGCTGCCGCGAAGATTCTGATCGAGCAGTATTCCGGAGTCGATCACCAAATAGAATGCCAAGATTCCGCCGCCCGCACCGCGCGTAAATAACCATCTATCGTTGGCCGTCGTCGGAAAGCCGCCGAATAATGGAACGATCCCCCACACTCGACGAAGCCATTCATCGGCTGCGCGCTCTCAACGAAAAAGTTCCCATACCAATGCGGCTGCCGACGATGGCAGAGGTTTTGGAGGCGGAAGAGACGCTCAATTACAGATTCCATCCCGACTATCGGAAGTACCTCCTGGAAGCTAGCGACGTCGTGTACGGTGCAAGGGAGCCTGCGACGATCGTCCGTCGGGACGATTTCACCGATCTTCGCGAAGTCTGCAAAAGTGCCTGGGAGAGCTATGGAGTGCCAAGGCACTTGTTACCGATCTGCGAGGACAACGCCGATTTTTTCTGCATGACCCAGGAAGGGGAAGTCGTTTTTTGGTCGCACAACGGATGGGCAAGCGAAAGGTGGCCGAGCCTCGCAGCCTGGATCATTGAGGCTTGGATCGAAGAGTTTAATTGACGTGGGCCGCTCAGACACTAGCCCGAAGCGTAAGTTTTGATGTCGGGCTCTTCAATGCCACAAAGTGGCAGCGGAGTTTAGCCGCGGGCGCCAGCCCGCGGAAAACCGGCCCATATCTTTGTGGAAGCCGCGGAGCGGCTGCGGAAAGCGCCACGCCACGCTCCGTCGCCGCTCCGCGGCTTTGCGGGAGGCGCGTAATCCTACCGCGGGCTAGCGCCCACGGCTAAATTCTGCGCGCCGCTCCGCGGCGGAACATCGAAACGCGCCAACATCAATAACGTAAGCGAGGCAAACCAGCGATTTCCTCGCTTACACCGACAAAGACCTGGTACGGTTCACCGGACTTTCCGGACTTGTGTCGCTCGAACTGCCGAAGTCTAAGGTGACGGATGCGGGAGTTGCGAGCCTCGCAGGGATGCGGCAGCTCCAAATGCTGAACCTCCACGATATGCAGGTGACGGATGCAGGGCTAGCTCACCTCGAAGGTTTGCGGCGACTGCGTGCGTTGGGTCTGATCAACACGAAGATCACCTCCGGAGGGCTTGTACACCTGCGAGAACTGACGAGTCTACAAACGCTTCGCCTCGACAATACCCAGGTTACCGACGCAGGGCTGGCTCACTTGCAAGGGCTGGACCGCCTGCTAGGGCTTACTCTGGCCAACACTCAAGTCACGGATGCCGGGCTGGCCCATCTCCAAGAGCTGATGAACCTGCGAGGGCTCGATCTCAAGAACACGAAGGTCACGAATGCCGGCATCGCAAAACTCCGTAAGGCGTTGCCGAAGTGCCAGATCACGCCACCGTGATCGTGTCTTTTCGCCTTCGTCGGCGTGGCCGCCGAATAAATCCTCTCGCACCGCTCTTTGTAATGGCCTGAGCCGGTGAATCGTTCTCGCCGAGCCGCAGCGGCAGGCGGCAGCGGCGTCCAAAACGAAGTCGGGCTTTAGCCGGAACGCCAAGATGCCACCGGCCTGCCCGGTTGGAGTCTCACGTTGGCCGTCTACAAACGAGTCCGCGCGTTATGCCTGTTCTACTTTTCCGCCGCCGCCTGCACGCCTGCGGCGTGCAGGCGGCGGCGGAAAAGTAGGCTTGAGGAGTGGGGCCGCGGTTCGTAGAAACCAACGTCAGCAACCACCGGGCAAGCCGGTTGGCATGGCATGATGCGCCGCCCAAGCGGTGATCTGCCGAGCGCTTGCATGGCCCCGTTCCGCCTTCTCCGGCAGCCTAGATTCGCTCATCTTTTGCTCCCAAAAGCATCGTCAAGTAGTTGGGGCAATATCTCGGCCGCAGTCCCTTGCAACCAGCAACCGTCGCAGGGTTGAGGATCAATGGTGATTACGGTTGCGCCGGCCTTCGCAGCATCGCTCGGCAGCATCGCCGCTGGGTAGACGGTTCCCGATGTGCCGACCGATAAAAACACGTCACACTCTTTCACAGCCTGACACGCATTTGACCACGCCGGCTCCGCCATCGCATCGCCGAACAGGACCAGGTTGGGGCGATGTCGTCCGCGCCAATCCAGCGGGTAAGATCGCCGAAGTCGCCGCAACAAGCTGAAGAGAGAGGTTTCTTTCGAGGCATATTTGCGAAGTGCATCAGCGATGTGCCGCAGGTCGCCCCGGTCCAGCCGCTGGACGAGCTTGCCCGTCGATACGTCGACGACTTCGAGCAGCGAGCCGTGAATCTCCAAAACGTCTTTCGACCCAGCCAACTGATGAAGGCCGTCAATGTTCTGAGTCACAATGGTGGTTTTGGCTCGGTGATCTAATTGGGCCACCGCCAGGTGTCCGGCATTCGGTTCCGCCTGGGCGATGGGCGCCACGACGTTCAGCACAAATTCAGCAACCGAGTGCGGGTCGGTGAGGGCCGTCTGCAAGAGGCCTCGCCAATACGCGAACTGTTCGGGAGGGAACCGTTGCCAGAAACCGTCCGTATCCCGAAACGTCGGAATGCCGCTTTCCGCCGACATGCCCGCGCCGGTGAAAACCACGATTCGCCTCGCTTTGCGGAGTGCCAAGACGGCGGTTATCCAGCTATCTGTGTCCATGAATGGCTGGCGATACCGGTCACGGTCGCCAATTCCCATCAGCGGTTCCATCGGGGCTCGCTAGAACCACCTTGTAACCATCGAGATCACGAAGCCAAATCTCCCAATGATTCGGGCCGCCGTCGCCGTCCGGCGGATTTCGATGGCGTGGCATGATGACCTCAGCGCCCATCGACTCGGCACGTGCCATGGCAGCGTCGAAGTCGTCTACCTCGAACCAAAGCAGCAGGCCGTTTCCCGGCGGCATGTCGTGTGGATCGCCGACGCGGCCGTGATGATGTTCAACTTCCCAGCGATGCAGTTGCAGGACCAACTTGCCCGAGTGAACGAGGCGCTCGTAATTCGGCCCGCCATGGGCGCTTTGGCAAGGGAGCAACTGTTGGTACCATCGGCTGCTCGCCTCAACATCTCGCACACAAATCAACGGCTGCGGTCGCATTGTAAACTCCGTCGTGACCCACTCGTGCCGCGGCTGATCGTACCAGAAGCCCTCCGGCGATGCATGGCCGTGGGAAACGATCCGTTCGATGCGAACCGCCGTGGCGTCGAGTAGCGTCGTGAAAAGCTCATCGGGCAGATCGCACGGGAGGTCGGCGAAGAGGTTCATTCGTCGCAAGTAGCCAGCATACTTCGTCTACCAAAAGCGGTCGGCAGGCGAAGGCGTCATCAAGGTAGAGCCCGCCGCGGAGCGGCGCGTGGAGTTTAGCCGCGTGCGTCAGCCCGCGGTGCACCGAAGCGCGTGCCTTGAAGCCGCGGAGCGGCGGCGGAGTGAAGCGTTGCGTGCTCTGCCGCCGCTCCGCGGCTACCACGAACTGTTGGCTGGTTGTCCGCGGGTTAGCGCCCGCGGCTAAACTCCCTTGCCCCTCCGGGGCATGTGAAAGCGCAACACCAAAATCTTCGCATCGCGTTCGTACTAGTTCCACCACCAGCGATCGCCGCGATCACCAGTGATCTTCGCTCGGATCGCCGCCAGGTCGCCCTGTTGTTGGCGGCTGGCCGCCGCCCACGAATTGACTTGCACGCCGCCGGAGGCACTGATGAGAAACCCGTTGCCGGTTTCCAACATGCTGGCCTTGCTTCTCACGTGCTCGGCAACCAGGTACTGGTGTGTGGCGAACCGATCGGCATCGACCAGCGGACCCAAATCGAGCCCCGCCTTGCCGGGCAGATCTTCCTTAAAGATCAACGCGGCCACGACCGCCAGATCCATGCAGTTGCGCAACTCGCCAAAAACCGGCTCTTTGAGCGAAAGCTCGTTGTACTTTTTGGTCATCAGGTCGGCCCATTTTTGGGCGGCGGGGCTCGATTTGCCGGTTCGTTTCCGACCGCCGTCAGCCGCCAGAAAGTCGTCTTCGGACATGCACTTCACACCTTGCCCGCGTAACTGCCAGGCCAGGCCGCCGCGGTCGGCCAGCAGCGGCTCGTAATGCGTCGCCAGCCACCAGCGCGGCAATAGGTTTTGCAACCCCACGCGCGCACTGCCTTTGATCAATTGCAAGTAGCTCGGCAGCCCCCTGACCGGCGCCGGATCGAAATTCATCGCCAGCCGCTTCATGCGAAAGTCGGCCGCCAACAGCACGTGGGCAAACCGGCACCTGGGCGAAACACTGCCAAACGAGATCGTTTGATCGCCCAGGGCGTCTTCAATCGCTTTCATCGCCGCCAGCGGATCGGCGCCGGGCATGGCCAGGTTGGGCGCCAACTGGCGCACCCGCACCAGGCCTTCATTCGTCGGATCGATCGAGCAGGTCAGGCCGCCCCGGGCGGCGGCATCGGCGGTGCGCAGGGCGATGAGCAGGTCGTCAAGCTGCATCAGCGGCCGGCCTGTCGTCGCACCGACGACAAAGCCGCGGCCATCGACCACCCAGCCCTCGCCGTAGCCCGCCAGGACAATGTCGTTTCGCTCTTCATCGACCAGCACATACTCGATGCGCTGCAAGCCCGCCAGAAACCGCACTTCGTCGGGCATGCGGTCTTCGCTGGTCCTTAACGCCGACAGGGCTTCGGCCAGGCCGCGCAGCGAAATCTTGCGCAGCGCCGCCGGCTGGTTCAAATCGCCGGGCACTTGCTGTAGATTGTCGAGCAAGAACTGACGCAGGCCGTTGTCGTCTTTTTCGGTGTTGGCGAGCACGCCCGCCGGATCGACCGAGATGCCGCCCACCGCTTGCTGAAAGAACTGGGCTTGAGTGCGAGAGGCCAGGCCGGACAGCAGCACCAAAGCCACCGCACCGGTTCGCCACCGACAGGGTTGCCGCGTCATCGAAGTCCTCGGGTAGGGCGGAGCGAGCGTAGATTCTCAAAAAAGTGAGCAAAATACATTTTAGCCTGCCTGCCCGCCGCTGGGAAGAATAAAGTGGGGGCCTCAACCACCGGCAGTTCAAGGATTAGCGGCATGAAGGTCTCGATTCTCTATAACGAACCGTCGCTTCCTCCCGACCATCCCGATTACGCGCAAGAAGCCGGGGTGCTCGAAGCGGTGGAAGCGGTTGAAGGGGCGCTGGCCGAGGCCGGGCGCCTTTCCCAGCGGTCGCCCGTGGGCGGTCAGCCGCTGGCCATCGCCGACGCGCTCAGGCGGAACCGGGCCGACGTGATCGTCAATCTCTGCGAGGGGCTGGGCGGAGTCGGGGGCGGCGAGTCGCAGGTCACGGGATTGCTGGAACTGACCGGCACCCCCTTCACCGGCTCCGGCTCGGAGTGCCTTTCGCTGGTGCTGCACAAGGCCCGCACCAAGTGGCTGCTGCGCGGCGCCGGGTTGCCGACCGCGGGCTTTCGCTATCTTCCCGCCGGTCGGCCCGTCGCGGAAGACGAGGTCGTGTCGCTGTTGGACTCGGGCGCGGTGATCGTCAAGCCGGCCCACGAAGACGCCAGCCTGGGCATCGGTCCAGAGAGTGTGGCCCGCGATGCAGACGCGTTGATGCTGCAAGTGAACCGCGTGCGCAGCCGCTATGGCGACGTGATCGTCGAACAATTTTTGTCGGGACGCGAATTCAACGTGGGCATTCTCGCCTTGCCCGAGCCGAGGCTGCTGCCGTTGGCCGAGATCGAGTATCAGCCGGGCGCCAGTGGGCTGGTGAGCTACGACGCCAAGTGGACACCGGGCACGGCCGACTACGGCGGCACGCCGGTGCGGTGTCCGGCGCGCGTTTCCGACGAGCTGGCCGCCGAGATCCAGCGTGTCTCGCTGGCCGCCTTCGCCTTGACCGGAGCGCGCGATTACGCGCGGGTCGATCTGCGGTTGGATGCCGACGAGCGCGTGTACATCCTCGAAGTGAACGCCAACCCCGACATCAGCCCCAGCGCGGGCCTGGCCCGTGCGATTCTGGCGTCGGGTATATCATACAACGAGTTCATCCTGCGCCTGGTCGACACCGCCGCACAGAGGTTTTAGGTTTGACGTCGATCCATTCCGCGTCGCCCCGCGACCCGTTGCAGCGCGTCAAGAATTCGATCGAACCATCGCCGCCGGCCGAAATTTGCATTTGGCCTTCGGAAAAACGCAATCACTTCCCCATATTCATTCAGCGCATTGCCAGCGACCGCCGCCAGCTCGTGCGTGATATCTTCCCAACGACCCAGTTTGCTGCTCCATCTTCCGCTCGGAAGCTGCTTCGCGGCGTGAGTCGGCGCGCCATCCTTGGCAAAAAGCGCAATCTTCTCGAACCCACGTTGAAACTTGCCATCGCGGCAGCGCTCGTAACCGAGGCTTGCATACAACTCGGTAAACGCGTGCTCAGTGAGTTCACTGTAGCAACAAGTCGTTGAGCCGCATGCGGCTATAGGCAGCCATGCGCGCGGCCCCACGCGAGCCAGGCCTCAGTCATCGCAGCGACATTGCCTTCGGCGCCGGCGGGAATTGGGTCTTCGCCGGTAATTGCCGCCAGCGCGTAAAACCAATGATCTGGCTGCCGAGCAAGCTCACGCAGCAAATGGGGCAGCACGGCGCGGCCCGCTCGCGTACGGAATGTTCCAGCTCAGGCGGAAGGCTGATCGCGACGCTCATCCAATTCCCTTTCGCAGTACAGAATACATATTCCAGTATAGCTGGCACGGCGTGGTGCTGCGAATCGCAACCGGTTGTTCCCTACAGACGTCCAACGTATGACACGCGGCAGCGCTCGACGCCCGAAGGGCGGCCCTTGCGCTCGACCCAAGCTTCGATTCGAGCGGGACCGGGTGTCATCGGCACAGCGCAAAAAGTGTGATCGTGTTCCGCAGGGCCGACGGCGTGCGATAGTTCTTGGTCGCCGATATTGCAATGCAACGTTGCCGCGTTGCCCGCCGCAAAAAGCAGCGTGATGCGGTAATCGCCGGGGCGGGCGACTTCGATGTCCCAGTGCCCCACGTCGCCGGGCTTCCAACCGGCGCTCGGCCCGCGCCAATCCTGCCGAGTGAGCACCACGGGGTTTTCGTGTTCATCGCCGATCGCAATCCGCGGCAAGGCAAACCCGCGCTCGCCGCGCATCGCCGCAAACCAGGCTTGATAGGCGCGCGTCAACCGCTCGACAACCTCCGGATGATCGGCCGCCAAGTCGTGTTGCTCAAACGGATCGGTCGGCAAATCGTAAAGTTCGCAGACCGTGTTGGCGGGCGGCTTGTCGCCCGCTCCGCGCGGCTGAACCAGCTTCCAGCGTTCGGTGATCGCAGCGCAGGCCCGCAACGGCTCAGGCCGGTCGCCGCGATGCCATTGGAAGAACAAGGTTCGCTCCGGCCAGGCATCGGTCTGGCCGGTCAGCAGCGGCCAGAGGCTGCGGCCGTCGAAGCGGACCTTCGCCGGTGGGTCCACGCCGCAGGCTTCAAGCAACGTGGGCGCGAGATCGATGTGGGCGCACAATCGCTCGACCTTGCCGCCCGGCGCCAGCCGCCCCGGCCAACGGACAAAACACGGCACTCGTATGCCGCCCTCATACACGCTGCCTTTCCGCCCACGCAGACCAGCGTTAAAGCGCACCTGCTGCGGGCCATTGTCGGTCAAAAAAATCACAATCGTGTTCGCGGCCAGCTTCAATTCGTCGATCTTCGCCAATAGGCGTCCAAAGTTGCGGTCGAGGTTCGCAACCATGCCATATACTTTGGCCGTTTGCTCGGCGTCGAACGGACCATCGGGCGGATGGCCACTGCCCGACCCATCGTCAGCCGTCAAGTGCATTTGCCGATACGGCTCGACCTCTTCTTCGGGCACTTCCAGCGGAGTATGCGGGGCATTGAACGCCAGGTAGGCAAAAAACGGTTGGGTCCGATGTCGCTCGATAAACTCCATCGCCGCGGCGGTAAAAATGTCGGAGCAGTAGCCCGAGCTTGCCTCCAAACGTCCGTTGTGCATCAGCGGCGGATCGAAATAGCCATTGCCGCCGGGCGGGTCGGACGGCTGCCGCAGGCCGCCGCCTTTGAGCACCAGCGCTTCACCAAAGCCCTGATCGATGGCCCGCATTGGGTAATTGTCGCCCAGGTGCCACTTGCCGAAGATGCCGGTCGCGTAACCCGCGCCGGCGAGCATCTCGGCCAGCGTGGTCTCGTCGGCAAACATCAGCGAGCGTCCCAGGAAAGTATCGACCACGCCCGTGCGGTAGTTGTACCGGCCCGTCATCAGGCTGGCCCGCGTGGGCGAACAGACGGGCGAGACGTGAAAATTGGTCAATTCGACGCTCTGTTTGGCGAACCGATCGAGGTGTGGCGTCCGCAGCCAGCGATTGCCGTGCGCGCCGAGATCGCCGTAACCCTGATCGTCGGTGATGACCAGCAAAACGTTGGGCGGCCGTTCGGCGCTTCGCGCGGCCCGGGCCACGGCGAACGCCAGCAAACAAATGCCGAGTGCAAACAGACGGTTTTGAATTCCGCCAAGCGAGCATCGCATCTTCAAATTCTCCCATGCAGTCGGTACCAGGCGATGCCCAGCCATTCATGCCAGACCTCCTGAACGGCGCGCGCCGCGCTGGGGCTGGGCAGAAATCGATTCATTCGCCACTCGAACTCGTTCGCTTGAAAATCGCAAGGCGCGGGAATGACTTGCAATCCGAGCCGTCGAAAACAAGCCGCCGCACGCAGCATGTGGTTGGCCTGCGTCACCAGCGTGATCTGCTCGATGCCTCGTTGCTTGAGAAGCTTGCTCGACTCGACCGCGTTTTCATAAGTCGAGGTGGAACGATCTTCCAACACCACGTCGCCGGGCGCGACGCCAAGTTCGATCAGATAGTCGCGCATCAACTCCGCCAGCGGCGGCGTGCCTTTTTCGGGATAGAGAATTCCTCCACTGACCAGCACCAGGCAGGGACCGCCCTGACGATAGAGTTCCGCCGCATGTTGGCAGCGATCCAGCGTATTGCCCGCCAATTGCGGCCGCGGATGAAACCGATCGGCGGGAAAAACCCCCGCCGAAAGCACCACCAACGCTTGCGTATCTTTGGGCAAGCCGGTCAGCGGCGCAAAACGCCACTCCAGGCTACCAATGATCAGAT
>DASVHB010000725.1:0-2279 GCA_036379195.1 Pirellulales bacterium | reverse complement strand
CCGATTTCAAGGCCGTCCATTGGTACGGCCGCGAGTACCGTTTTTCGTCGCCGCAAGCCGCTTGCATTCAGGTGCTGTGGCGGCAATGGCTCAGCGGTACGCCCATCGTCCGCGACGAACTGGTGCTCAGCATCGCTCGGGTAAAAGCGCGTTCGCTCAAAGACGTTTTCAAGACTGCTCCGGGCAACGAAGCCTGGGGCACGATGATCGGCGATGGCGACCGCCGTGGCACCGTGCGACTTGCCGAGCCGAGTGAGCAAGATGTTCCCGAAGCGGCCCCCGCCGTGTGACGCTACCGGGCGTGAAAGGGGTTGTTACGGGCGCCATTCTGGCATTACTGCGCGTCCGATCGGGCTGACGCGAATGATCTGCTCCGATCAATGCCATGGCGGCGATCATGGCCAGCAACGCGGCCGCCGCGGCCGGATGAAACGGAGCATGGCATGGGCGCCGGTCGGGCATCGTCCAAAAGCCGCGTTGCCAACCCTGGGCCGTGCGCCGCCACGAGTCGATCGTGGGGCGGCCCAATTCCATCGCGTCGCCCGACATGCTCATCAACCAAACCGCCGCCAGCAATACGACAACGGTGACCAGGAGCCGAGCCAATCGAATCGGTCGGCGGCTTACCAAGACGCGCGTCATAGCTCATCTTCGAGGTGACGGAGTTGAATCTCCTCGAAGGACAAAGCAAGTCGCGCGCCTGCCTGCGGCGCCAATCGGTCGGCAACGGCCGGCGGCGCCAAAAGTGGCCAAATCAGGCGAAAATCGGCGGCGAGCCGGCCTTCAAGCCGGCGCACCGAAGCAAGCGGTCGATGCGTTTTCGCCACATGGCTCACCGCATTGATGCGGCAAAGCAACCGTCGCCGAACGATGCGACAACGCCCTTGCCTTCATTCATCCCATCGCCCCATAATTGGCCGCATGCTCGAATCGTTCGTAGCCGTCGACATCGGCAACAGCCGGATCAAATTCGGACTCTATCGGCCGGACGATCTGCCGTCGGGCCATGGCGACCTGCCCGAGCCATCGCAGACGCTCGACCTGGCGCCCGCGCCGGACGCGTTCGCCGCGGTGGCCGATTGGCTGGCGCCGGTCGCTCCGAGCAAACTGCGCTGGTGGATTGGCAGCGTGCAACGAGATTTCGCGGCGCAACTGGTCGATTGGTTGCGCGGCAATGGCGTCTCGCAGATCGTGCTGCTGGCGTCGGTCGATCTGCCGCTGGCCATCGCGGTGCCGCGGCCCGACATGGTGGGCATCGACCGCTTGCTGGCCGCTCTGGCCGTCAATCGGCTGCGCTCGACCGATCGGCCTGCGGTCGTGGTCGATCTGGGCACCGCCGTCACCGTCGATCTGGTGTCGCCCGCGGGCGCGTTTCTGGGCGGAGCGATCATGCCGGGCATCGGGCTGGCCGCGCGGGCCTTGCACGAATTTACCGACTTGTTGCCGCGGTTAGACATGACCACCTTGGCCGAACCGCCGCCCGCCGTCGGCACTGCCACCGTCGAGGCCATGCAGGCCGGCATCTATTGGGGCGCAATCGGCGGTGTGCGGCATCTGATCGAGCTTTTCGCCGCGCACATCGGCGCCAATCCGCAAGTGTTTCTCACCGGCGGCGCGGCCTCCGCAGTGGCCCGTCTGGTGTCGGAAGACGCCGCCTATCATCCGCACCTGACTCTGGCTGGCATCGCCCTGACCGCCGCACGGTAGCCGACTACTTTACGCCCAACATCCGCTCCAGGGCGACCAGCGACCAGCGAGCGGTTTCGTCGTCGACGCGAATGACGTTGACGGGCGTGCCCGCCGCCAGGTTTTCCAAGCTCCAACACAGATGCGCCAAGTCGATGCGATACATCGTCGCGCACATGCAAACGATCGGCGAGAGAAAGTGGATCTCTTGCTCGGGGTGCTCTTGCTTGAGGCGCTGCACCAGGTGCAGCTCGGTGCCGATGGCCCACTTCGAGCCAGCCGGCGCGGCTTCGACCTCGCGGATGATCTTGCCGGTCGAACCATACACGTCGGCCTTGGCCACCACCTCGCGGCTGCATTCGGGATGGACCAACACCCGAATGCCGGGGTATTTCGCCCGAAGCTGATCGACGTGCTCCGGCCGAAACATGGCGTGCACGCTACAGTGTCCCTGCCAAAGCAGTATTTTGCTGGCTTGCAAGGCCGCCGCGGTGGTGCCGCCCAACTCGTCGGCGTGAGGATTCCAGACGGGCATTTGATCGAGCGGAACGCCCATCGCAAAGGCCGTATTGCGGCCCAGGTGCTGATCGGGA